>JANNRU010000544.1:0-11103 GCA_031401755.1 Acidobacteriota bacterium
CGACGGTGGCGAGCGCAGCGCGAACGGGTCTAGAGTCGTTGATCCGAACGTCATCACGAGGATCCGATGATCTCGCTCGTCCTGTTGCGACACGGTGAAAGCCTCTGGAATCGCGAAAATCGATTCACCGGTTGGACCGACGTGGATCTGTCGGAGCGCGGCGTTGAGGAGGCACGCGAGGCGGGTCGACTGATGCGCTGCGAGGGGCTCGATTTCGACATCGCCTGGACCTCGGTCCTCAAGCGAGCGATCCGCACGCTGTGGTGGGCACTCGACGAGATGGATCGGATGTGGCTCCCCGTGCAGCGCCACTGGCGGCTCAACGAGCGACACTATGGGGCACTGCAAGGGTTGAACAAGGCCGAGACGGCTGCCAAGTACGGCGACGAACAGGTCTTGGCTTGGCGGCGAGGCTTTTCCACGCTGCCACCACCACTGGAGGCTAGCGATTCGCGCCATCCCCGATTCGACCGGCGCTACGGCGGCATCCCGCCCCACGAGCTGCCGGCGTCCGAGTCCCTGGAGAGCACGATCGCACGCTTCCTGCCGCTGTGGCACAGGGAGATCGCCCCGCAGATCCGGACCCACCAACGGCTGTTGATCGTGGCTCACGGGAACAGCTTGCGCGCGTTGGTCAAGTATCTCGACGGGATCTCGGACGAGGAAATCGTCGGGCTGAACATTCCCACCGGCATCCCGCTGGTCTACGAGTTGGACGAAGACCTCCACCCGCGTGGCCGCCGTTATCTGGGCGATCCCGAAACCGCGCGCAAGGCTGCCGAGGCCGTAGCGCGACAGGGGCTGAGCGTCCCACCGAAACCATGACGCGACTGCGCCCGAACCGCTATCATGTAGGCTCTGCCGCGGAGGCGGCACCGGACCCCGGGGGCCCGTCGGCCCGAGGACACCAGGAGGCAGGACATGACGTTCGTCATTTGTGAGCCGTGCATTGGGGTCAAGGACCACGCCTGTGTCGATGTGTGCCCCGTGGACTGCATCCATCCGCGGAAAGAAACGCCCGAGTTCGAAACGGCCAACATGCTCAACATCGATCCCGCCGAGTGCATCGACTGCGGCGCGTGCGAGCCGGCCTGTCCGGTCGAAGCTATTTTTGAAGAGGATGCGGTTCCGGACCAGTGGAAGAGCTACACCGAGCGTAACGCGGCCTACTTCAAGAAATAGTCTACGCCGAGTGTCGCGCCAACGGCGCACCGAGGGGCTAGACTCTCTGACGAGCCCCGGATGACTTCCCCGCCAGTACTCGACCGTCCCGATCGCGGACGCCGCGTCGTCGTCACGGGCGTTGGAGCCTTGTCGCCGAACGGATTGGGACGCGAGGCCTTCTGGCGCGCCACCCGCGACGGCATAAGCGGCGTCGGCCCGATCCGGTCTTTCGACGCCGGCGATTTCCCCGTCCGCATCGCCGGTGAACTGCGCGATCTCGATCTGTCTCCCGTTTTCCCGTCGCACGAGGCTCGACACCTACCCCGTGCCGCTCCCCTCGCCCTGCTCGCTTCGGCCGAGGCACTAGAGGATGGGAAGCTGGATCCGGCAGCACTCGATCTTGCCGCTCTGCGTCGCTTCGGCGTCGTCATCGGCAGCGGCGGCGCGGGAATGGAGTTCATGGAGCGCCAGTTCCGCGAGTATTACCTAGGAGACCCCAAGGCCGTGAGTCTGTACACGGTGCCTTCCTCGACCCCCGGCGCGCTGAGCAGTGAGATCTCGATTCGCCACGGGCTGCGAGGAGTGAGCCACGTCATCACCACTGGATGTACGTCGTCGACGGACGCGCTGGGTCGCGCGCTCGACCTGATCCGCTACGGGCGCGCCGATCGGGTTTTGACCGGAGGCGCGGACGCCCCGATCTCACCCGGTATCCTCACCGGTTTCTGCCTGATGAAAATTCTCACGACCTCGTGGAATGACGATCCCACGCGGGGCTCGCGCCCCTTCTCTCGCGATCGAGACGGTTTCGTCCTGGCCGAGGGCGCGTGGATCCTGTTGCTCGAGGAACTGAAACTTGCCTTGGCTCGCGACGCCCCGATCTACGCCGAGGTGTTGGGCTACGCGTCAACCTGCGAGGCGTTCCATCGCGTACGGCTCAACGAGTCGGGCGAGGAGCCTGCGCAAGCGATGTTGTTGGCCCTAGCCGATGCCGGCATCGGAGCCGAGCGAATCGACTACATCAACCTCCACGGCACGTCAACCGTTCTCAACGATCGGATCGAGACGCGTGCGGTACACCTGGTCTTCGGCGACGGCGTGCCCGTACCCCCCTGTTCGAGCCTCAAGTCGATGATCGGCCACCCGCAGGGCGCCTCGGGCGCGGCCGGAATCGCCGCCTCGCTGCTGGCGATGCGCGACGGTTTCATCCCGCCGACGATCAATGTCGACCTGCCCGATCCCGAGTGCGATCTGGATGTCGTACCGCACCACGGCCGTGCGGCGGTGCTCGATCACGTGCTTTGCAACTGTATCGGGTTCGGCTCGAAAAACGCCGCGGTCGTCCTCGGTCGCTACGCCCCTTCAGGCGCCTGAAGACCGTGCGATTCGTCCCGCCACGGTCGAGCGCGATCGAGTTGATGGACCGCGCCGACAATGGCCGGCAATCACTCGCCGAAGCTCTGCGCGATCTGGCGTGGATCAACCGCCATCTGGGCGGCATTCGCACCCTCCGTCGCACGCTCGCGCCCCACCTGTCGCCCGCTGGGGATCGACCGCTCTTGCTGCTCGACGTCGGGGCCGGCGGGGCCGACCTGGCGCGCCAGCTCGCCGACGACGCCCGACGCACCGGACGTGGGATCGAAATCGTCGCCGTCGAGCGCGACGCCACGACCGCGTCCCTGGCCCAGCAAGCGAGTCGCGGCTGGCCCGAGATTTCGATCGTTCGCGCCGACGCGCGATCGTTGCCCTTCCGTGCAGATAGCTTCGACTTGGTCATCGCTTCGCTGTTCTTGCACCATTTCGACGAACGGGAAGCGGCGGCGCTACTGGTGCGCTTCGTCGAGATCGCCCGCCGCGCGGTCGTGATCAACGACCTGCGACGTCATTACCTGCCGTGGGTCTTCACGCACCTGTTCGCGCGCCTCACCCGGCGCGGAGAGATGTTTCGCCATGATGGCCCGATCTCGGTGCTTCGCGGATTCACTCCCGACGAGTTGCGCCTGCTCGCTCGCTTCGCCGGCGCAAAACGTGTGCGTGTCGAGCGCCGATGGCCGTTCCGCCTGGCATTGACGCTCGAGGTCGCCGATTGAGCGGCGACGACTTGATCGTGGCCGGGGGAGGACCGGCCGGCGCGACCCTGGCCGCGCTCGCTGCGCGGTCGGGCGCACGCGTGACGCTCCTCGAACGGGCGAGCTTTCCCCGCGAAAAAGTCTGCGGCGAATTCGTCTCAGCCGAGGGGGTCGCGGTTATCGATCGCCTAGGCTTGCTCGAATCGCTGACCGCAGCGGGCGCGCGACGAATCGATTCCGCGCGTATCACCTCCGGATACGACCGCCCGCTGGATCTCGAGCTCGGAGAACGCAGCGCGCTGGGCGTCTCCCGCTCGCGACTCGATCAGGCGCTCGTCGACCTGGCGGTCGACCGTGGTGTGCGACTCGAACAACCTTACGAAGTCGTGCGGCCGCTCGTCGAAGACGGCCGCATTCGCGGTGTTTGGGTCCGGCGAACCGGCACCCGCGGCAAGCTTGAGCCGCGACGCGCACGGGTGATCGTTGCCGCCGACGGTCGTCGGTCGTCGTTGGGCCGTGCGTTGCTCCCGCGCCTGGGCGATCCTCAGCGCAGCGGCCCGGGCAGCTGGATCGGCCTCAAGATCCATCTCGACGGTCGGAGCATCCCATTCCCACCACGGGTCGAACTGCACGCCTTCGCGGGTGGATACGCCGGGATCGGCCCGATCGAGGACGGACGAATCAATCTGTGTCTGCTGGCCCAAGTCGCAGTGCTGCGCGCCGCTGGCGGAACGCCGCGACAGTTGCTCGACGCGCGACTGCGGCGTCTCCCCGCACTGGCCGAGGCCCTAGCTGACAGCAAGCCGGTCGGTCGCTTCTGCGCGGTCGGTCCGCTGCGCTTTGGCCCGCGTTGCCCCGCGGTCCCCGGGGTGCTGTTCATCGGGGACGCTGCCGGAACGATCGACCCGTTTACTGGTGCCGGCATCGCCCACGCGCTCTGCGCTGCCGAGCGCGTGCTCCCTCACGCGCTGGACGCGGCGACGCGAGGAGAGGTCGATGCTCGGGTCGTCGTCGCGTGGACCCGCGAGTGGCGGAGCGCCTTCAACCGACCCACGCATCGCGCGCGACGGCTCGGCTGGTTTCTGGAGCATTCTCGAATCGCAAGAATCGCCTTGTACGGTCTTTCGGCCTCGGGCACCCAGCTGGCGCAACGTTGGTTCCTCCAGACCCGCGTCGATCCACGCGATCGCGCATGACCTCGACTCGCGAGGATCGCGTCAGGGGCCTCCTGGTCGGCGCTGCGATCGGAGAGGCGCTCGGCGCCGCACTGGAGGGAGTCGATTCGGCCACAGCCACCGCGCGCATCCGCGCGGCGGATGCCAAGGGCTGGCGCGATTCTCGAACCGGCAATGAGACTCTGCTACTGATTGCATCGGCCGAGTCTTTGCTCGAGGCCGCCGACTCTCCCGAGCAGCTGGGGGCCGCGTTCGCCGCTCGACTGGCGCGTTGGTATGCGACTCCCGAATCTTTGAGACACCTCCACGGGCCGACCTGCCGGGAGGCAGCCGGTCGCCTGGCCGCCGGCGCCGCGTGGGACACAGCGGCGGTTCCTTGGTCGAAGGGTAGCGGGTCGATCCTGCGGGCCACGCTTTGCGGTGTCGTGTTCGAGCAACGACCGATTCTGCTGCGGGCCGCGGCGCGCTTGTTGGCCTCGATCACTCACGGCCATCCGACCGCTCAGGTTTCCGCGGTGGCCGCCGCTGCCGCGACCCGCGAGGCCCTATCGGGGACGCCCCCTGCGTTCTGGGCCGACGCCGTCGCTCGCGCGGTGTCGGGGATGGCCTGCGGCGAGTTGCTCGATGAACTCGCCCGCGCGCTCGACGACGACGCAGTAGCGGGACAGGGATTCACCGCCGAATGCTGTCTGGCGCGCGCGATCGCAGCCGTCGTGCGCCATCCGGACGAGTTCGAATCCGCCGTGGTCGATGCGCTCGGCCACGGGGGCGATGCCGACAACATCGGCGCGCTCGCCGGCGCCCTTGCCGGTGCTCGCCATGGACTGGCCGCCATTCCAGATCGCTGGTGCGCAATCCTCGAGCGCCGGGGCGCCATCGTCGATCTCGCCAACCGGCTTGCTGCGCTGCATCCGGACCACGGATGAGCCGAGCCAACTCTTCGACTCGACCCGCGCTACGTCGGATCTTCTGGGGCGTTCGGCTCGGTACGATCGCGCTGATTCCTCTGGGAGCCCTATTGCACGGACTCGCCGCGTACCAGCGAGGCTTCGCCGAAGCTTGGGCCCAACGTGTGTATCCGACGCTCGCCCGCGCACTGGGAGCGCTTACGGGGTGGACTGCATTCTCGATCGCCGAGTTCGTCTGTCTGGGGCTTGTGCTCATCGTTGCCCTTTCCCTGATCCATTCCGTGGGCCTCTGGCTTCGGGGAACGCGGACGATTCGATCACTCGTTTGGCGCGGTTTGCTCAACACGCTCACGATTATCGGACTCGTTTATGCGGGTTACGTCACCTGGGGGATCAACTATCACCGCACGCCAGTGGCAGACAGCCGAGGCCTCACGCTCTCGCAGGCCGGAAGCGACGAATTGCGCGCGCTCACGACCGAACTCGCCCGGCGCGCGAACTCGGAGCGCCGGCATCTCGTCGAAGATGACGACGGAATTGCGCGACTCTCCGGCTCCTTGGGCGAAGTCCTGAGGCACGGCGCGCTCGGCTATGAGCGGGCTAGCCGCTCCGGGGAACAGGCTGCCCGAGGCTATTCGGGAAGGGCGAAGGGTCTCAGCTTCTTTTCGCGAGGGCTTTCGAACCTCGGGACCAGCGGGGTATTCGTCATGCTCACCGGCGAGCCGACCGTCAACGTCGACCTACCCGAACCGGCGCTGCCCTTCGTGATCTGTCACGAGTTGGCGCATCAAGTCGGTTGGGCCCGTGAAGAGGAGGCCAACTTCGTCGGCTATCTCGCCTGCATCGATCATCCGGATCCCGACTTCCGTTACTCGACCGCGCTCGCCGCTCTTCAATACGCCCTGGCTGCGCTCGGACGGGTCGACCCCCAGGCGGCGTCAGAGGTACGGGCCGCTCTCGATCCTGGCGTTCGGCGCGACGACGACGCCGAGCGCGACTTCTGGGCGGCGTTTCGCTCGCCGCTCACGCATGTCGTGGGTCGCGCCTACGATGCCTACCTGCGCTCCCAAGGACAGCAAGCAGGCCGCGCCAGCTACGGCAGAATCGTCGATCTGCTGCTCGCCGAACGCGCTCGGGTTCTGAGGGCGGCGGGATCCTGACGCTGAGGATCGGACGATCGCCGACTCGTCGCCTCGATCCCGTCGCCGGACGGGATGACGAGATCCGCGCACCATCCAGACCGACGACATCGAGTTCGTCCAGGTCGTTTCGCTCCGTCAACCCGCACGCCTTTGCCGTGCTTCCGCATCCGGGCCGACGAGCACGGATTGGAGCACCGCTCGGTCGCCCTTCAGCTTCTCTGCGAGCCCGGCCCGCGACACGAAACCGGGACAACGCGATCACCGACGATTGGCGGAATCCTCGCGGGGGCCGCGAAGTCAGATCTCAAACTTCGTGGCGGCGCAAATCGGCGAGCGGGATGAGATCCAGTGCGTTGACGTGCGTGGCGGCCAGATTCACGGGTGGTGCAACGCCTGCGTCGAACGCTGCCTTCCAGCGGTTGGCGCAGACGCACCAGCGGTCACCGGGGACGAGCCCGGGAAATCCCGCCGCGGGGTGGGGTGTCGAGAGATCGTTTCCCTGAGCGCGGGAGAACTCGAGGAACTCCTCGGTCATCTGGGCGCAGACGACGTGGAGTCCGAGGTCCTCCAGCCCCGAATCGCAGCAGCCCGATCGATAGAATCCGGTTCGTGGCGACTGCGAACAGGCTTCGAGGGCCCCGCCGAGGACGTTGAGCGACGCGAAGCGGGTCATGGATCTCAGCGCCCGTGGGCTTCGAGCCAGCGCTCGGCATCGATTGCGGCGCGGCAGCCCGCGCCTGCCGCGGTCACGGCTTGACGATAGACATGATCGTGGACGTCACCGGCGATGAAAACGCCCTCGATCTCGGTGTAGGAGCTCGTATCGCGAACCTTGAGATAACCCTGCTCGTCCATCGACAACTTGCCGCCGAACAGAGTCGTGTTCGGATCGTGCCCGATGGCGACGAAAAAACCGCCACAGGGTCGTTCGAAGTTCTTTTCCGTCACGAGATTGCGAACCCGGATCGAGCTCACTTTCTTGCCGTCGCCGAGCACCTCTTCGACGGCGGAGTTCCACAAGAACTCGATCTTCGGGTGCTGCCTCGCGCGATCGGCCATGATCTTGGATGCACGCAACTCGTCGCGTCGATGCACGACCGTGACGCGCTTACCGTAGCGCGTCAAGAATAACGCCTCTTCCATCGCCGTATCGCCGCCACCGACGACGACGATCTCCTGGTCCCGGAAGAAGAACCCGTCGCAGGTGGCGCAATAGGACACTCCGCGGCCAGCGTAGGCCTCTTCTCCCGGAATACCCAGATGGCGCGGCGATGCGCCGGTCGCGATGATCAACGCCCGCGACGCGATCTCGGTTCGATCGACCTGCACGACGAACGGACGCTTGGTCAAGTCGACCTCGGTCGAATCTCCCATGACGTAGGTGGTCCCGAACCGTTCGGCTTGCTTCTTGAAACGTTCCATCAGCTCGGGCCCGGCGATGCCCTCCGGAAATCCGGGATAGTTTTCGACATCGGTCGTGACCATCAACTGGCCTCCGGCCGAAAGCCCTTCGACGACGACCGGCGCGAGATTCGCCCGGGCGCAATAGATGGCGGCGGTCAGGCCCGCCGGTCCGGAGCCGAGGATGACGACATCCTTCACTTCCATCGCGAAATCTCCCAGCGCCCGATCGGGCGGCAAGCGATCAAACGGTCTCGCCGAGCAACTCGTCAAGCTTGCCCGAGCTTTGCAGCTCGCCCAGCTCGTTCGCCCCACCGATGTGCTTGCCGTCGATGAAGACCTGCGGAACCGTCATCAGCCCACCGGAGCGGCGCAACATCTCCTGCTCGGCGGCGGGATCAGCCTCGATATCGATCTCGCGGTAGGTCGCGCCGCGCGCGTCGAGGACCGCCTTGACCCGAAAGCAGTAGGGACACCATTCCCGCGTGAATATCTCGATGTCAGCCATGCAAAACCTCCGAAATGCACGAACCCTGCCGCGTCCGTCGATCTTAGCAGCGCCCCCGTCCTTCGACCATCGCACGCCGGCTCCCGCGCGAGGTCGCTATAATCGGCCGCGGGGATGAAGCCATGAAACGCGAGCCCGATCCCGTCGAAGCACTGCCCCCCACCGACAACGGCGTCGGGCCGTCGAACTCGTCCATTGAAGGGTTCGGCCCCGACGACGTCCACCTGTTCGGCGAGGGCAAGCATTTCCGGCTTTACGAAAAGCTCGGCGCGCACCTCGAGACTCGCGATGGGCGTGCCGGAGCGACGTTTACCGTCTGGGCACCCGGTGCGCGGCGCGTTTCGGTGGTGGGCGGTTTCAACCGCTGGCGTACGCGTGCGGGCGCACTGGCGCCGATCGTCGATTCGGGTCTCTGGACCGGCTGGTTCGAAGGTGCGACCCCCGGCAGTCTCTACAAGTACCGCATCGAATCGCAAGTCAAGAATCACGCCGAGAACAAGGCCGACCCGTTCGCGTTCCGCAGTCAAGAACCGCCGGACCGCGCGTCGGTCGTCTGGGACTTGGACTACGCCTGGGGTGACGAGGCCTGGATGAGCGCGCGCGTTTCGGCCGTTCACGCCAAGCGGCCGATGTCGATCTACGAGCTTCACGTCGGCTCCTGGCGGCGCCCAGCCGGCGATCCCGAAAGCTTCTTGAACTACCGCGACCTCACCGAAACTCTGATCCCCTACCTGCTGCGGATGGGATTTAGTCACGTTCAACTGCTGCCGGTGATGGAGCACCCGTACTACCCCTCCTGGGGCTATCAGACTACCGGCTACTTCGCCGCGACGGCGCGTTACGGGACGCCGCAGGACCTGATGTACTTGATCGACCGACTCCATCAGTCGGGGATCGGCGTGATCCTGGATTGGGTTCCATCACACTTCCCCAACGACGCGCACGGCCTGGCCTTTTTCGACGGCACCTTCCTGTTCGAGCACGCGGACCCGCGGCTCGGTTTCCATCCCGACTGGAAAAGCGCGATCTTCAACTACGGACGTCCGCAGGTCCGGTCGTTCTTGACCTCCAGCGCACTATTCTGGCTCGATCGTTACCACGCCGACGGCCTGCGGGTCGATGGCGTGGCCTCGATGCTCTATCTCGACTACTCCAGGAAAGCGGGCGAATGGATCCCCAACCGTTTCGGCGGTCGCGAGAATCTCGATGCGATCGAGTTTCTTCGAGGATTGAACGCTGCGGTACACGAGCACCATCCGGGAGCGGTAACGATCGCCGAGGAGTCAACAGCCTGGCCGATGGTCTCGCGCCCGACCCACATCGGAGGGCTCGGCTTCGACATGAAGTGGGACATGGGATGGATGCACGACTCGCTGCACTACATGTCACTCGATCCGATCCACCGAAAATTCCACCACGGTGCCGCGACCTTTCGAATGGTCTACGCCTTCTCCGAGAATTTCGTCCTCGCGTTCTCACACGACGAAGTCGTTCACGGCAAACGCTCGCTGCTGGACAAGATGCCGGGCGACACCTGGCAGAAATTCGCGAATCTCCGGGCTCTCTTCGGCCTGATGTGGGGGCACCCCGGAAAAAAACTGTTGTTCATGGGCGGTGAGTCGGGACAGTGGCGCGAGTGGAGTCACGAACGAGAACTGGACTGGAGCCTCGCCGACGAGCCGGTGCACCGCGGCCTCGCGCTGTGGGTGGCCGACCTCAATCGGCTCTATCGCGACAAGCGTGCGCTCCACGAGCGCGACTTCGACTCGCAAGGATTCTCCTGGATCGACTGCGCAGACGCCGATCAGAGCGTACTCGTTTTTCTGCGCCGGTCCGATCCGCCCGAGCAGTCGCTGATCCTGATCGCCAATCTGACCTCGCTCCCGCGGCACGACTACCGAATCGGCGTCCCGCTCTCCGGAAGCTGGCGCGAGCTGCTGAACAGCGACGCGGAATGCTACGGCGGTAGCGGGCTCGGAAACTACGGCGAAAAAGCGACGGAAAGTCTCGGTTACCACGGACAGCCGAGTTCGCTGTGCCTAACGCTGCCACCCCTGGCGGTGCTGTTCCTCGAGCACGATCCGACGATCGTCGTTCCCGCGCCCGCTGCCGGAACGGAGCCTGCGGCTTGAGCGCCCGCTACGTCTGCGTCCACGGCCACTTCTATCAGCCGCCGCGCGAGAATCCGTGGTTGGCCTCGATCGAGATCCAAGACTCGGCCTACCCGTTCCACGACTGGAACGAGCGCGTCACGGCCGAGTGCTACGCGCCAAATGCGGTATCCCGATTGCTGGACTCCGAAGGTTGGATCGAGCGCTTGGTCAACAACTACGCGCGGATGAGCTTCAACTTCGGGCCCTCGTTACTCGCCTGGCTCGCCCGTCACGACCCGCACACCTATGGCGCGATCCTCGAAGCCGACCTGACGTCGCGGCGCGAACACGATGGCCACGGCTCGGCGTTGGCACAGGCTTGGGGCCACACCATCCTGCCGCTCGCCGCGCCGCGCGACCGCCGATTGCAAGTGATGTGGGGGCTGGCCGACTTCGAATTTCGCTTTGGGCGCCGAGCGGTTGGGATGTGGCTGCCAGAAACCGCAGTCGATCTTGCGACCCTGGAAATCCTGGCCGAGCACGAGGTCCGCTTTACGATCCTCGCTCCGCATCAAGCCGCTCGAGTGCGACCGCGTCAGGGCGGGGAGTGGCTCGATGTGGACGAGACCTTGCTCGATACGGG
>JANNRU010000545.1:0-3241 GCA_031401755.1 Acidobacteriota bacterium
CCAGTACTCGCAGACCTTGGCCGGGTACACGCCCAGGTAGGTCCCCTGAAGCGAACCGACCAGCGTCATGCGCTTCCCGCTGGTCGTCTTGCGTTCGTACCAGTCCGGCCGGGGCGAGACGCGAATCGGCGCAACCGGACCCAGCCCGTCGTGATCGACCCAGAAAGCCCCCTCGCGCCAGTCGAGCCGATAAGGAGAGCGGTGCGCGAACGGCTCGACGACCGGGATGTTGGTCCATAGCCCGCCGGGAAGAATCGCCTCCAGGCCCGAACCGAGCCCGGCACGGGTGCGCAGGATCTTCCTCCCTCCTTGCTTTTCGACCAACTCGGCTTCGTCCAAACGGATCCCCTTGCAATAGAGATCGAGCTTCAACAGCGCGGGGTTGCGTCGAACGTCGAAGACCATGACCCGGGAAGAGCAAGACAGGAGCCAACCTCGTCTCGCCGTCGCCGGGAGCAGCCCGACTCAGAGACTGCGCGATACCGCACAGATCGCGCCTTCTGACGCAACCGAAAATGCCTCGTCGATCCTAGGCCGCCGGACCTCGGCGTCCTTGCCGCGGTGGTGTGGGGAAGTTCGCGAGATTCGACCTTCGTGCCGCATCGCCCGCCTCCGGCACGGGCCCTGCATTGTGGCGTAATACGGTCCGTTTTGGACCGAAATCGCGGGAGGACGAAGCGATGGCTCTGCACCTGACGACGGCCACCGACTATGGGCTCCGGGCCATGATTCACATCGCGTCGCTACCGGAAGAGGCCGTGGTCCTCCGGGCCAGCGTCGCCGAGGCACAAAAGATCCCGTCGAGCTTCATGGCCAAGATCTTGCGCCGCCTCGTTCGTGGGCGGTTGCTCCGATCCGCGCGCGGGGTCCACGGCGGGTTCTCGCTGGGGCGACCCGCCGCGGAGATCTCGCTGCTCGACATCATCGAAGCGATCGAGGGTCCGATCGCGCTGACTCGCTGCGCGACCACGGGGGCCGGTTGCACGATGGCTCGTGATTGCCCTGGCTCGGTCGTTTGGCCGTCGATCCAGACCTCGTTCTCCAAAATTCTCTCGTCGTTGAGCCTGGAGGAGTTGACGGACGCGCCGCGACGGAACGGCCGAGTAGCGCCATTGCCGAAACTCGCCCGCTGGGGCGTCGCCGCCGCGTGTGAATGATCCAGCGCGGCGCAAGGAGTCAGGACTGCGCCGCGTCGAACAGCCCGTACTTCTTCATCCGGTAGCGCAACGTGTCGCGCGAGATGCCAAGTAGCTTCGCCGCCCGCACCTGATTGGCCCGTGTGCGCTCGAGCGCCTGTTCGATCGCCCGACGCTCGATCTCATCGAGCGTCATCGCCCCAACGGGAAGATCACGCACCACCCCCGGCTCGCCGGTGGTCAAGCTCGCCGGCCGACCGATCCCGGGAGGTAGGTCCCCGACTTCGATCCGGGGCTTGTTCTCGAGGATCATGATCCGCTCGATGAGGTTGCGCAGCTCCCGGATGTTTCCCGGCCAATCATGTTCGGTGAGCCGGGCCAGCGCTGCGGGTGCGATTTCGAGTGTCTTCTTGCGAAACTCCCGGTTGTAATGATCGAGAAAGTGTTGGGCCAAGAGCGGGATGTCCTCTCTGCGCTCGCTCAAGGCCGGCAGCCGTATCGGGATCACTTTCAGGCGATAGAACAGGTCGGCACGAAACCTCCCGGCTCGGACCGCCTCCTCGAGAATCGCGTTCGTGGCGGCGACGATGCGCACATCGACACGAATGTCGCGGGTACCTCCGACGTGTCTGAACGCCTTTTCCTCGAGAAACCGCAGGAGCTTGGCTTGCATGGTCAGGCCCATCTCGCCGATCTCGTCCAGAAACGCGGTGCCACCGTCGGCAATTTCGAGCAACCCCTTCTTTTGAGTCTTCGCGTCGGTGAACGCGCCGCGTTCGTGACCGAACAGTTCGCTCTCGAGTAAGTTCTCGGCGAGCGCCGAACAAGTGATGTTGACGAAGGGATGGTCCCGTCGCGGGCTGCCGTAATGGATCGCCTTGGCCACGAGGTCTTTGCCGGTGCCGCTCTCGCCCTCGATCAGCACGGTGGTCGCCTGACTCGCGCTGACTTTGCGAATCATCTCGACCACTCGGCGCATCGGCTCGCTCGTGCCGATCATGCGATACCCGCCGTGGATCTCGAACTGCTCCTGGCGCAGTCGATGGACCTCGCGGCGTAGCCGCGTCGTCTCCAGCGCCCGTTGGACGATCGCCACCAGTTCGTCGAGATCGACCGGCTTGGTCAGAAAATCGAAGGCACCGAGCTTCATCGCCGAGACCGCGGTTTCGACCGTGCCGAACGCGGTCATCATGATCACCGAGAGGTCGGGGTAATCGCGCCGGGCCCGCTCGAGCGCATCGATCCCGCTGCCATCGGGAAGCCTGAGATCTAGCAGGATCAGATCGCAGGTTTCCTCGGCCAAACGATCGAATGCAGACGCGATCGAGTCGGCCTCGGCGACGAGCAGCCCGTCTTCGCTGAGCCGCTCTTTGACTGCCCAGCGAATCAGCTTCTCGTCCTCGACGACCAGAACTCGCTCGGCCATTAGCTCGCTCCGCGGAGAGCGTGCGGGAGAACGACGGTGGCGCGGGTTCCGCGACCCTCCTCGCTCGTCAGGATGATCTCCCCCCCATGATCTTCCAAGATCCTGCGAACGATGGTCAATCCGAGGCCCGAACCCTTGGTTTTCGTGGTAAAGAACGGCTCGAAGACCCGGGCCAGCACGGCCGAAGAGATTCCGCGGCCCGAGTCCACGAAATCGATCCACAGGCGCTGGTCTTGCACGCGGCTCGCGATCCGGAGCCGCCCCCCCCGATCCATCGCCTGCAGGGCGTTGTGGATCAAGTTCATGGCCGTCTGTTCGAGTTGTTGCGGGTCAGCCCAGACCCGATCCGCGCCCTCGCCAAATTCGATTTCGATCGAGATACCGGTCGCCGTCGCCTGCTCTTCGAAGTGCCGGGAGAGCCTCGGGACCAGCTCCGTCAGATCGCACCAGCGGGGCTCGGCCCGCCGTGGCCGAGCGAAGGAGAGCAGATCGCGAACGAGCAGTTCCATCCGCTCGACTTGCCCCAGGATGTCGTCGACGATCTGCTGGTTGTCGGGAATCTCAAGCCGGCGACGCATGACCTGCAGGGCGCCCTGGATCCCGGCGAGCGGGTTACGGACCTCGTGAGCGATGCTCGCCGCAAGTTGGCCCACCGCGGCCAGGTGCTCGGACCGCTCGA
>JANNRU010000546.1:0-2020 GCA_031401755.1 Acidobacteriota bacterium
GTGTCGCGCGAGTAAATGGATCAGACGGGCCTGGCAGAACAACCAACTCGCCTCGTAGGTGCCGGCGCGTCGTCCCAGAGATTCGATGCACTGGAGGCGTTCATTCAGCGGCCGAACGACGCCGCGTGCACCACGCGCTTAATCACGAGCGTGCAGAATTTGGGCGCCGGAGGCCGCCCGCTAGCCCTCGACACGGAAACGTTCAGCTGTTCCGCAGGGCAGCAGCCCAGCGCGCTGCCGAGCCCACCCGTGGGTGCCGGCTTCGCGTTGCTGACCGGAGCCGACTCGCTGGCCGTCGAGGTCTGCAGCGAGCCGAAGGCGTGGAAGCGCACCCTTCAGAGCTGGCGCGACGTGTTCGCCACGGTATTTGCAGCGAACGTGCACGCCGCAGAAGCCATCCCGGTGGGCTGTGGTCGTACCGGCGGCGTGAGCGCTTCGTGCGTCGAGACACTCGCCAAGGCGGTTCTCGCCGAGGGCGGAGCCTGCTATTCCAGCGGATCGAGGCCGATGCGAATCAACATCGTTCCGATATTCCAGAACCCGAGGTGATCCAGGATGTCATCGGGTTTTCTGTCATCTCAACCGGTCAATCCGAGGACCCGTCAGGCCTGAGCATTCACGAGCAATAGCGACCGGGAAGAAACGCTTGCCCTTGGCCGTGTGCGACATTCCCAGGGATCGGTCGTCGAACTTCCGAGCCCCGAACAGGTCTCCATCTGGGTCACCATAACCCTCGGACTGTACGACCCTCCTCGTACTCCTCGTAAACGGGAAAAGGCGACGAATAGAGAAAACCTCTATTCGCCGCCCTTTCCTCATTGTCTTAATATCCCGTCCCGCAAGGGAGTGCTGGTTCGAGTCCAGCCTCCGGCATTCAATCGCTTGCGCCGCCTGGCTCGCGAACGTATTATGTACATCGTAATGTACATGAACGAGGTGCGCTATGGCCAAGCAGCAGTCCATCGCGGAAGCGCGTAGTAGCCTTCCGAGCCTAGTGCGGGAAGTGGAGTCCGGAAAGTCGGTCGAACTGACCAGGCGAGGTCAGCCTGTCGCCGTGTTGATCGGTCGCCAAGAGTACGTGCGGCTTGCATCCCGGCATCGGAGGTTTTCGGAGGCGTACGCAGAGTTTACCCGGGACACCAACCTCAAGGAGCTAGCCATCAATCCCAACGAGGTATTTTCCGGAGCGCGGGACGAGGCCCGCGGTCGAGAGGTCGATCTGTGAGTCTCAAGTACCTACTCGACACGAACATCGTTTCGGAACCGCTGAGGCCAAGTCCGTCTCGTAGCGTCCTTCGGCGACTTGCCAGCCACGAGGGAAAAACGGCCATCGCCTCGATCGTTTGGCACGAATTGCAGTTCGGATGTGCGCGCCTTCCTGTTTCGCGTCGCCGTGAAGCGATCGAACGCTACTTGGAGAATGTCGTGCTGGCGAGCTTTCCGATGCTGGACTACGACCGCGCTGCGGCCGAATGGCATGCTCGCGAGACAGTAAGACTCGAGGCGGCCGGGAAAACGCGTCCGTTCGTCGATGGGCAGATCGCGGCCATTGCGTGCGTCAATGACTTGGTGCTCGTCACGACGAACAAAGTCGATTTCCGTGGGTTCAAGGGGCTTAGGGTCGAAGGTTGGATCTAGTTGCGGGCTACGTCACCGTAACCCCCGGACGCTCCGACCTTCCCGGTCACCTCAAGATCTTCTTCCCGCAACGGCGTCTGGTCCATTTACTCGCGCGACACTTGATCCGAGGTTCGAGAGCGGCCAGATCAGGATTCCGTCGACGGGGAGTTCGCGTGCGATGCTTGGAAGCGTCGCGGAGGTCGGCCCATGCTGGAGTCGAGTCGCGAACGTTGCGAACATACGCAAGCGTCGGCAACGAGGCGTCGCCGCAATACGGGGTGTGAGATCCCGAAGATGCTAGGCCGCGTCCCGATGGTAATAACGAAGCATCCCGCCGAGGCGTTCGCGGCATCGAACCGGTCCGGGATCCGTCCCAATCGCCTCGGGCTCGATGAGCGCG
>JANNRU010000547.1:0-12705 GCA_031401755.1 Acidobacteriota bacterium
CACATAACGCCAGTTCGTCGACGCAGAACGCGTCCGCACTGCGAAAGATCGAGCCGACGTTCCAGAGACTACGAACGTTGTCCACGACGGCAACGAGCCGTGCGGCCGCGACCCGAGGCTGCGTGGACTCGGCCAGCCGCCGCTCTTGTTCATCGAGACCGGCCTGCACGGCGATCGGCCGGGCGGTCATCGCGCGACCACAATGGGCGCAGTCCACGTTGCGACCGAGCCGGCTTGCCGGAATCGAGAACTCCGCACCGCAACGTGGGCAACGTACATCGGCAGTCACGCGCAACTCCGTGAACGGACGCGGGCTTCGGACATCATGCGCCTCGCCTCGTCGGCCTGCAAACGGCGAAGATCGCGGCACTCAGCGTGCCATCGGCGTCGCGCGCGTTCGCCGCCGCCCGTCCAGATTGTTTCGACTCGCCACAGCGCCCACACCCGCCAGGAAGGCGAGCGCCGGATAGACCTGCACCGACAGGCGTGCGGCCGGAAGCACGGCAGCGTAGGCCACCATGTGCAGTCCCAGCGTCCAGGCGAATACCTGTCCGAGACCACGGTCCGTCGCCGATCGCGGCAAACCTACGACGGCGAGCGCCAGGAGAGGGAGGACCACGAGCACGTATTGCCACGTCCGCGCGGTGGTCGCCGCTCGAAACCAAAACGCTCCGAGCCCGCGCAGGAGGCGAGCCGCGAAGCCGATCGGATCGTCCTGAATTCGCGCACGCGCCGCTCGGGCCAGATTCGTTTCGAGTCTCGCCGTTTCACGTGGAGTGAGATCGACGTATTGCAGCCGTCGGGCTTGGTCGGCCGGCCAGCCGGCGCGCTCGAAAGTCTCGCGAACCGCGACGCCCCAGTGACCCGCAGGCGCTGGACCGGACCCGCGACGATCGAGCTCTTCACCAATCCAAAAATTGTAATAGAGCAGCGAATGCACGAAGACCGGGCGATCCTCCAGACGACTGCTGCGTAACGACCAGAAGACTGGCGCGATCAATGCGACCGCGACGACCGCGGCGAGCGCCAGCCGGACGCGCCGCCCGGCCCGCAGGCCGACGCTCGCAAACGCGACGAGCGACAGAATCCCGGTGGCACGGGTCAAGATCTGCGCCGAGAACAGCCCGGCCGCAAGCATCATCCATCCGTAGCGCGGCACGCGGTCGTCGCCGGCGATCGCGAAACACCCGGCGAGAATCGCCGCGGCACCGAGCGCAGCATAGAAGTCGTCGCCCATGACCCGCGCGCCGGCGATCAGCGGCAGCGGGTGCAGCATCGCAACGGCGCCGGTGACCAGACCGGCGAGCGCTCCATGGCGTCGGGCTGCGACCCAGGACAGGATCGATCCGACCACGAGGCCCGGAAGCGATCCCCAGAACCCGAGCCAAGAGATGCCCGAACCGGCGAGCCCCAGGCCCAGCGCGAGCCACACCGGAAATGCCGGACCCCGCACGGTCGTCGGTCCCGCCCCGTACCCCAACTCACCGCGCGCAATGAGCGAGGCCGCCAGCGCCGGATAGGCGTCCGGCGTCGCGGCAACGCCGACCTGGGACTCCCAGGCCGGAATCAGGATCCAGGCGCACAGGATCCGCAACGCCAGACCGGCGAGAGCGACCCCCAGCGCGATGCCGAGGGCGCGGGACGCCGTACAGAGGCTGGCGGTCGCCATGGGCCGTGCATTGTAGCGGTCTGCGGGCGGGACTCAGTCGGCCGGGGACTCCGGCGCGACGACCACCCGTCCGGCGCCCTCGCCCGGGTAGACGCGCGAGTTCGCACCCGGGTAGGCGAATCCATTGATGAAGACGCGCCGCGCACTATTCGAGTCGTTCGGCAGACTCCGATGGAATGTGAAAGGCCCGAACAGCAGCAGATCCCCCGTCCGCATCGTCGCAACTTTCGCGTCGCGTTCATCCAGGTCCGCGGGCAAGCGGCCCTCCTGACCGGGCTCGGGGGGCACGTGCCCGAGTCGACAGCTTCCCCGAAGGAACTCGATCGGCCCGTTGCGCTCGTTCACGTCGTCGAGCGCGGTCAGCGTCTGGACGTAACTGCCTCGCCCGTTCAGATCGCGCCACTCGTCGGTCCCCGCCCTACGATGCGTGCTGTCCTGGTGCCAGGGGAACCAAACGCCGTCGTGCGGCAGCTTGAAATGAGCTTGATTGATCAAGTGCTCCATCCGCCCGCTTCCGAGAAGTGCCGCTGCGGGCGCGAGGAGCCGCGGATCGCGTCCGAACTCGCCGAGCACCGGCTCCGCCGCACCGCACCAGACAATGCGCTCGATGCGCACTCCCGATCCGATAGCGGGCGCTTCCTTCAGCACGAACATCGAGCCGCGGTGGAGCGTCGTGACGCGAAGCTGCTCGGCGGTCGCCTGGAGGCGGTCGAACGCGGACTGCATCGCCGCGATCTCGGCAGCCTCGAAGACTCCCGGGAGTATCGTGTAACCGACCTCGAAGAACTCGCGGATCTGGTTTGTGCTCAGCTTCAAGTCTGCGCCTCGGGCCAATCCTGCGTCCGGACGGCCCCGACTCAAGATACGGCTCGCGCGAGCGATTGCCGCCCGGCGGAGGCGCCGACTGGGCTTTCGACGATTTGACAACGACGGGAGCGTCGGGATATATGGAGTTTTCGTGGGTGGGCCGCGCCGCGGCCCAGGTGACCGTCGCTCCGACATCGGCCGCAAGGCCGTCGCCGGAGGTCCGATGGGTTCAGGGACAGCAGAGGCGGGACGGTCGGCCGCCCCGCGAGGTGGATCGATGATCGAGTTGCGCCAGATCACCAAACGCTACGGCGAGATTGAAGCGCTCCGCGGGGTCTCGGCGACCATCTCCGCTGGAGAGGTCGTCGGACTGCTCGGGCCCATCGGCGCGGGTAAGACGACCGCGATGAAGATCCTCGTCGGCTATCTATTGCCGACTTCTGGCACGGCCATTGTCGCCGGCCTCGACGTCGCGGCCGATCCGCTCGCGGTGCAGGCGCGCATCGGCTATCTGCCGGAGAACGCGCCCCTGTACTCGGACATGCTCGTCCACGAGTACCTGAGCTTCATGGCCGCGATGCGCGGACTCGACCGTGGCGCAGCCGGCCAACGGATCCGAACCGTCGCCGCCGAGTGCTCGATCGACGACGTGCTCGGACGGACGATCGGTCAACTCTCGAAGGGCTACCGACAGCGTGTCGGGCTCGCCGCCGCGATCCTGCATGACCCCGAGATCCTGATCCTCGACGAGCCGACGACCGGCTTGGACCCCAATCAGATCGTCGAGGTCCGGGATCTGATCCGCAAGATGGGGCAATCGAAAACCGTGATCCTCTCGACCCACATCCTTCCCGAGGTCCAGGCGACCTGCGGGCGTGTGCTGATTCTCTACGACGGCCAGCTGCGGGCGGATGGCCGCATCACCGATCTAACTCGATCGCGATCGATCTTCATCCGTGCCGCAACCGGTGGGGCGGCGGCGGCGCGTCAGCTCCTCGAACGACTCCCCGGGGTGACCGGTACGACCCAGGGTGACGACGACGACAAGTTCCAGACCTTTCGACTCGCACTCGGTCCCAACGGGGATGCCGACGCGACCGCAGAAGCCGTCTTCGACGCCGCGCGCGCTCGCGGCTGGACGCTGCGGGAGCTGCGCCGCGACGAAAAGACGCTCGAGCAGGTCTTCCGTGAAGTCACCGAGATCGCGGAGATGACGCAATGAACCGAATTCGCGTGGTCGCCGCGCGTGAGTTGCGCGCGTACTTCAACTCGCCGATCGCCTACGTCTTCCTGGTCGCCTTCGTCGGCGCGGCGTTGTTTACTTTCTTCAACATGCAAGCGTTCTTCGCTCGCGGACAGGCGGACTTGCGGGGCTTGTTCGAATCGGTGCCGTTCCTGCTGCTGCTGCTCGTTCCCGCGTTAACGATGCGGCTGTGGGCCGAAGAGGCAAAGCAAGGCACGATCGAGCTGTTGCTGACCTTGCCCGCGCGCCACCACGAGCTGGTCGGCGGCAAATTCCTCGCGAGCTGGGCGTTGGTCGGGGTCGGCTTGGCGCTGACTCTCCCGCTGGCGATGACCGTGTCCAACCTCGGGCAACTCGATTGGGGTCCGGTGATCGGCGGCTACATCGGGGCGATGCTGCTCGGTGCGGCGTATCTTTCCGTCGGGCAGTTCATCTCGGCCTTGACCGAGAACCAGATCCTGGCCTTCATCCTCGCCCTGTTGCTCTGCCTCGCCATGTGGGGCATCGGCACCGAGGCGTTCAGCGGCCTGTTCGCCGATCGCATGTCGGCGGCGATGCGCGCGGTGGCCACGGGCAGCCGGTTCCGGAGCATCGCTCGGGGGGTCCTCGACGTTCGCGACTTGCTGTACTACCTCTCGGTGACCTTTTTCTTCCTCGCCGCCAGCGTCGGTGCGCTGCGCGCCCGCCGCTGGGCCTGAGGGGCCGGATCATGAGCGATCGTCGACGCCGCCTCTATGCGCTCGGGCTCACGCTGGCCCTGGTCGCCGCGAATCTATTCACGCTGAACTACCTCGTCGCCGGCTGGTCGACGGGTCGCCTCGACCTGACCGGCGATCGGATCTACTCGATCGCCCCGGCAACGAAGCGGCTGTTGACCTCGCTCGACGAGCAGGTCACGGTCTACGGATTCTTCTCCGAGCGCACGCACCCCAAGCTCGCACCGCTGGTGCCCGAGATCCGCGATCTACTGGAAGAGTATCGCGCGGTATCGGGCGGCCGGGTCCGCGTCGAGCTGATCGACCCCGGCACCGATGAGCAGGCCGAGCGACTGGCGATTGATCGCTTCGGCGTCAAGAGCACGCCATTCCAGCTCGCGACCAAGTACGAGGCGGCGATCGTCAATGCTTGGTTCGGTATCGTTGTCCAGTACGGCGACGAGTACGTCCGCTACGAGTTTGACGACCTGATTCAGGTCGAGCCAACGCCGGATGGCGACGTCGACGTCCGATTGCGCAACCTCGAGTACGACTTGACCCGCGCGATCAAGAAGGTCGTTTACGGATTCCGCTCGACGCATGACCTGTTCGAGCGCATCTCGGAGCCGGTGACTCTGCTGGCGATCTGGTCGCCAGCGAAGTTGCCCGCGGCCTTCGCCGAGGTACCTGAGGCCGTGCGCAAAGCGGCAGAGGAACTCAAGGAAAAGAGCGCCGGCCGATTCGAGTTCAAAGAGTTGGACCCCTCGGACGACCCGGGAATCGCAGCCGGTGTCGCCGAACAGTTCGATGCGCGACCGATGTCGCTGGGCCTGTTCGAAGAAGGCAGTTTCTACCTCTACGCGATCCTGCAAGTCGGCGACGTCTTCGAACCGATCCCGCTGACCACAGGCGCCGTGACCTCCGCCGGAGTGCGCGAGGCGGTCGAGAACGCTCTCAAGCGCTATACGCCGGGCTTCTTGAAAACGGTCGGGCTCGTCATGCCCGGCGAGTCGGATTTGCCGATCGAGTTGCAGATGCAGATGGGCATGCCGCGTTCGGCGCCGAAGTTCGAGGAGATCAAGCGCTTCCTGGCCCAGGATTACCGAACCCAGGAAGTCCAGCTGTCGCGCGAGGTGCCCAGCCAGGTCGACGTGCTGGTCGTTCTCGAACCGAAAGGGCTCGATCAGGCCGCGATCTTCCGACTCGATCAATACTTGATGCGCGGGGGCCGGGTGATCCTCTGCGCGGGCCGCTATGAGGTCCAGTTCGGCGAGGGACTCAGCCTCTCGCCGATCGACTCGGGACTGGACGAGTGGCTTGCCGGGCACGGCATCTCGATCGAGCCGACACTGGTCTTGGACGACCGCAACCAGGCGCTGCCGATCCCCGCGACCCGCTCGACGCCGTTCGGCATGATTCGAACCTGGGAGTTGGCCCCATATCCCTACCTCGTGCTCGTCCGCGACGAGGGGCTGATGAATGCGGAATTGACCTCGCGGTTGGACGCGGTCGGTATCTACTGGGGCAGCCCGATCACGGTCGATCGCACCAAAGCGGGTGAGCTCGAGATCCTGCCGTTGCTGCAATCGTCGGCAAGATCCTGGACCAGTGACGATCTGAGCCAGGTCTCGCAGATCGATTACTCGGTTCCGGCCGCGACCGAACCCCACCTGCTCGGTGTGGCGCTTTCCGGCTCGTTCAAGAGCCAGTTCGCCGGGCGCCCCATCCCCGACGGAGTGGGTGGCGATGCCTCATCGACTGTGCCGCTCGGAAGCTCTCCGGAGACCCGGCTGATCGTGCTCGGCAACTCGGAGTTCCTCAGCGACTTCATCGCCCGCGCGCTGAGCCGGGTGGACGGCGGGTTCTTCGTCGAGAACCTTCGCTTCGCGCAGAACATGATCGATTGGATCGGACTCGACAACGAAATGCTGGAGATCCGCTCACGAGGCCTGGTCTCGCGTCGACTCACGCGCCTCGCGCCCGAGCGCGAGATGATCGTCGAGGTGGCGAACTACGTCACGCCGGCCTTGATCCTCGTCGTGCTCGGCGCGTTTTCAAGATGGCGCCGGCGCCAAGCGGTCCCGAGTTCAACCGCCGGGAGGATCGCTCGATGAACCGCATGCAGCTCGGACTCCTGGCCTTGCTCGTGGCACAGATCGCCCTGATCGCAGTCTGCCGCTCGACCGCGTCGGGACCGACTACCCCTGAGGCGTTGTTTCCCGGTCTCGATACCAACTCGATCCGCAAGCTGTCGATCGAAGAACCGGCGGACAAGAAGGTCACGACACTCGTGCGCGCCGGTGGCGGCTGGACCGTGGCCGAGGCCGACGGATTCCCGGCCGACGCAACCCGGATCGACCAGCTGATCGAGACTCTGCAACGGCTGCAGGTCTCGCGCGCGGTCGTGACGAACAAGCGCTATCACGAGGCCTTCGCCGTCGAAGACGCCAAGGCCAACGCGCGCGTGCGGGCTTGGACGGACCCGGCGGCCGATCCCGTCCTCGATCTGCTCGTCGGCAGCTCGTCGAACTATCGCGCGACGCACGTGCGTCGCGCGAGCGACGATTCGGTCTACGAGGTTCGTGACCTCGCGGCGTACGACGTCCGCGCCGACCGCGGCTCCTGGATCGACAAGGCGCTGATCGATGCAGCCCCGGACCAGGTGCGTCGACTGTCGTTGACGAACGCCCACGGCACCTTCGAGATCGAGCGCGGCGACAACAGTTGGAGGGCGGCCGACGGCTCCGGCGCGGCGCTCGACACGAGCAAAGTCGAGGCGTTTCTCGGCACCGTGACGAATCTTCGTCTGGCCGATGCCTCCGGAGTGTTGGACGAGGTCGTTCAGGGCTTCGTCTCGGCGACCGCGACCCTGCGCCTGTGGGTCGCAAAGCCCGCGCTTATTGCGGCCGAGGGTGCGGAAGCCGAGACGCCCGCCGCCGGAGAAAGCGAGATTGTGATCCGGGTCGGGTCCACCGTCGCCGGCCGCGAAGGCGAGCGTTACATCACCCGCTCCGGGTTGGCCTACGCCGGGACGATCTGGGAAGGTTCGCTGACGCGGCTGTTCGAGGACCGAATCCAAACCTTCGCTCCCACTGTCGAGCCGGGCCCCTAGAGTCGCCACGGATGCGCGCGGTCACGTTCCAAGGCAAAGAGTCCGTCCGCGTCGAAACCGTGGCCGACCCGAAGCTCGAAAAGCCGACCGACGCGATCGTCGCCGTTCGCGCGGCCGGCCTGTGCGGCTCCGATTTGCACGTCTATCACGAGCGCGAAAGAGGCCTCGATACCGGCACCGTGATGGGCCACGAGTTCGTCGGCGAGATCATCGAGACGGGCTCCGCGGTCACCTCACTGCATCGCGGCGATCGGGTGGTGAGCCCGTTCACGACGAGCTGCGGCAGTTGTTCGTTCTGCCGCGACGGTCTGACCGCCCGTTGCGTCGCCGGCCAGCTGTTCGGTTGGGTCGAGCGTGGCGCGGGCCTTCAGGGCGCCCAAGCCGAGTACGTGCGCGTACCGCTGGCCGCCTCGACGCTCGTACGCCTACCCGAGGCGATCGGCAACGAGGCCGGCGTGCTGCTCGGCGACGTCCTGCCGACCGGCTGGTTCTGTGCCGAAATGGCTGCGGCCCACGCCGGCGGCCT
The DNA here is from genome assembly GCA_031401755.1 of Acidobacteriota bacterium. GTDB lineage: Bacteria > Acidobacteriota > Polarisedimenticolia > Polarisedimenticolales > Polarisedimenticolaceae > JANNRU01. Next base: position 8,053 of record JANNRU010000547.1, read on the forward strand.
GTGGGTCGTGATCGGTTGCGGGCCGGTCGGTCTCTGCGCGGTCCTCGCCGCGCGAGCGCAGGGAGCCGGGAAGTTGCTCGCCGTCGATCCGGTGCCGGAACGTCTCGCGCTGGCAGAGCGCTTCGGCGCCGAGCCGATCGACCCGACCCGCGTCGATGTGCGCGCGGCGGTACGGGACCTCTCAGACGGACGCGGGGCAGATGCGGTGCTCGAGCTGGTCGGATCCGCGGACGCCGGGCGGCTGGCCTACGACCTGGTGCGACCTGGAGGAACGATCTCTGTGGTCGGCGTGCACAACGAGGATCGCTTCGCGTTCTCCCCTGCCGAGGCCTACGACAAGAACCTGACCTATCGGACCGGCCGCTGCCCGGCCCGGGCCAAGATCGACGCCCTACTTCCGCAAGCCTTGCGCTGGAGCGAACAGATCGAGGCGATCCTCTCGCACCGCGTCCCGCTCGAGGAGGCCCCGGCCGCATACGATGCGTTCGCGCGCCGAGCCGGCAACTGCACGAAGTTCCTGTTCGTGCCCTGAAAACCGTCGACACTGAATCCTGCTCGACGTCTCCGTTGGTGCCAGCCGCCGGATCGGGGACGCAATCGCCATCGAGATCACCCCGCGCGGCGGGGCGACGATCCAGCCCGTCAACTCTTGTGGAACAAGAACAGGCTCGTCGTCGCCGTCACGCCGCGTTCCTTCATCTGCGGCGCAACCTCCGTGTCGCCGTGATAGAGACGTGCGAGCGTGCCTTGGTCGGCGTAATACGACTCGACCTCGCGGTCGGATACAGCGAACGGGGGCCCTTCCGACCGTGCCTGATCGTAGTCCAGGGTGTCGAGCAGCAGCGTCGCCCCCGATCTCATTAGCGAGAGCACGGTCTTTGCGTAACGGGGTCGCAGATCGGCAGGGAGCGCGATCATGGCCGCGCGATCCCAGACCGCATCGAACGGCTCCGCGATCAGCTCGAAGAAATCGCCGACGAAAACCTGGACACCCGCGCCAGACCAGTACGGGCCGTGCTGAACCGGCTCGATGCCGCGCTCGGCGAAAAACTCCTCGACGGCGCGCGGGACGAACTCGACGCCCAGCGGCGAGAATCCTGATTCAGCCAGGAACCAAAGGTCGAGCGACTTGCCGCAAAGCGGCACCAAGATGCGCCCGACGTTCAACGTCACGAGCTGCTGTCGCAGATTGTCGTCGACCGCAGGCTGGTGAAAACCGATGCGTCCTTCTCGCCATCGCTCGTGCCAGTGTGTCGACATCGAGTCGATTTATTACCCGGCGAGCGTCTGGCGCACGTTCGGCGCCATCGCGTGCTGTGGGTGCAGTCGCAAGAATTCTTCCCAGGCCGTGCGGGCCTCGTCGCGCTTTCCGATCTGCCATAGCGCGAGCCCCACGTTGTACAGGCAGGAGGGGTCCTGTGGATCGATCGCCAGAGCGCGCCGGTACTCGACGACGGCGTCGGCCGGGCGGTTCAGCGACAACAAGGCCGTGCCGAGGTTCTGGTGCGCGGCGACACTCGTGGGGTCGAGCGCGACCGCTCGAGCAAGGCGCTCGGCGGCGCTCTCCATGCGGCCGAGGTTCGCGGCGATCAGTCCTGCCTGCATCCAGACCGAGGCCGAGCGCGGGAAGCGGTCCAGGAACGCCAGCGCTTCGGTCTCCGCATTCGCCGGTTGACGCGCCGCCAGCAGTTGCATCATCCGCTCGTGGATCGGATAGCCCTCGGCGACGAATTCCCGCACGTCGCCCTCGCCAGGTGTCGAATTGCCGCCGACGTACCCCAGAGAGCGCAGCATCGCGCTGGTCTGTTCGTCTTGAACGATCGCGCTCTCGGCCTGCTCTCCGGCTTGGAAGGTCGCGCGGCGCGATCGCAGGTCCTCGATCGTCTCCTTCCGCAAGGCGGCGAGGTCCTGCGCTTCCAGCGGATCTTCGGCGAGATTCCACAGACGATCTTCGGGCGCCGCCTCCCACAGCAAGCTCCCCTCGCGCATGCCGATGGCCACAGCCAGCCCGAACGCGCGCGCGGCATAGAGCGACTCGAGCGGGATCGCGCGATCTTCGGTCCCGGCGCCAGGACCGAGCGCGACGCCGTCCGACTCCGCGGCCTCGAGGCCCAGCGCACGAAGGAGGGTCGGATAGACGTCGACCGTCGCCGCCAGACCGTCGTGAGTCCCGACCGCGATCTTCGGACCGGCGAACAGCAGCGGGATGCGCGTCGTCGCGCCGTGGAGCAGGAACCCGTGCGTCGCCTCGCCATGCTCGCCGAGTCCTTCACCGTGATCCGACAGCACCGCCCACAGCGTCGTCGCGTCGGTCCTCCCGACCGACGCGAGACCCTCGGCAAGCGTGCGCACCTGGCGGTCGGCGAAGGCGACCTCGGCCAGATAGTCGCCGTGGTCGCCGGGGTACGCGCCGACCGGAGCCTCGTATGGGGCATGCGGATCGAACAAGTGCACCCAAAGTAAGACACGCTCGGCCGGACGCGTCGTCCGCATCCAGCCCAGCGCCGCGGCAACTGTCGCATCACCTCGGCGTTCGGGAATCGACTCCAGACCGAGACGTCCCGTGGACTGAAATGGATCGTCGTAATGCTCGAAGCCTTCGCCAAACCCGAAGCGATGGTCGAGCACGGCAGCGGAGACGAATGCCGCGGTCCGAAACCCGTTGGCGCGGAGGGTGGGAGCGATCCCGCGTGCTGCACCCTGTGCCGCCGGCTGATCGCCGTTCAGGTGCAACGCGTCCCGCCAGGGCCAGCGTCCGGTGAGCACGCTCCAGTGACTCGGCGCCGTGTGCGGAACGGGCGCCGTCGCATCGGTGGCCACCAGACCTCGTGCGGCGAGGCCGTCGAGAAATGGCGTCGGCGAGGGCTGCTGGCGTCCCAAGAATCCCGTCGCATCCCGACGCCACGTGTCGATCGTGACGAGGACGACGGTGTCGATGCGCGACCCCGCGGGCGAAGGCGGAACCGACGGCGAGCACCCCTGCACGAAGAGGCTGGCGCACACCAGGAGCATCACGAAAAACGATCGCCACATGCGCCAGAAACCTAACACACCTACGGGGCGCCCATCCCGGCGGCAACTCCCGCGGTAGATCCTGTAACGGATCGGTTTCATCGGATCGAAGTCCTGCTGGTGCTTCCCGGGGCCCGTGCCCGCCGCGAGTCGTTCCCTCGAACCGCGGGCTTGTTCGGATGACGAGGGTTGACTCGGAGATCACAGTGCCTTAGGCTGGGGCGGCATCAACGAAGGAACGCATGGACACTCCCGCTGCGACAACGTTGCCACCGCGGATCTCGGTGACCGCACCCGTCACCACGGCGCTCGACTGGACCGGTCGCGTCCTCTTCCGTTCGTTCGATCTGCGCAAGTGGTTCGTGCTGGGGTTCTGCGCCTGGTTGGCCTGGATCGGCCAGAACTTTGGCGGCGGCGGGAACGGGAGCCGGATCAGCGACCACGCGAGCACCTACTTCGACCCGGTATCGAGCTGGATTGAGGAACACTGGACACTCGTCATCGTCTTGGTCGCGGTAATATTCGTTCTGGGAATCGCACTCGGCATCTTGTTCACCTGGCTTTCGAGCCGGGGACAGTTGATGTTCCTCGACGGTGTCGTCCACGATCGCGGCGCGGTCGTCGAGCCTTGGGAGAGATTCCGCGAGTTGGGCAACTCGCTGTTCGTCTTCCGATTAATCGTGACCTTGGTCGTCGTCGCCGTCGTCGTGTTGCTTACCGCACCGCTGGCTCTGGGCGTCTATTTCCTGCATGACGACCTCCAGGATCCGGGAATGGCGACGATCGGCCTGTTCGTCATCTGGTTGGCCCTGCTGATTCCGGTGTGCGTGCTCGCGCTCCTGATCAACGTCGCGATCCACGACATCGTGGTGCCGATCCAGTGGCTCCGCGGTTGCCGGGCGCGTGAGGCCTGGGCCGAATGCCGGGCGCTGGTCTCGCGCCACCTCGGTACTTTCGTGCTCTACGCCTTGATGAAGCTGCTACTGGGGATCGTGACCTTCGTTATTTCCTGCGTCGCCACGTGCCTGACCTGCTGTATCGCTGCGTTACCATACATCGGCGTCGTGATCCTGCTGCCGCTCTACGTCTTCGGTCGCAGTTATTCGATGCACTTTCTGAGTCAGTTCGACCCAGCCTATGCCGCGTTGGCGCCCGCCGAGTCGCCAGCGCCACCGGCGTCATGAGATCGGCAGTGCGGCGGGAAGACTCGGGGTCGCGGCTCGCCGGCCTGTGGGTCGGCGGACTGCTCGTCGCCGGCGCCCTACTGACGGCCGCGTGGGTGCGGTTCGGATTGCCGGTTCCGGGCTGCCGTTTCCGCGAGTGGACCGGCCTCTCTTGCGCGACCTGCGGGACCACGCGAATGTTCCAAGCGCTGTCGGCCGGCGACCCGGTCGGAGCGTTCGTTCTCAACCCGCTGGTCTTCGCCGCCCTCGCACTGTTGGCGGTCGGGTCGGTGGTCACGGTCGCCACGGGCCGCCTGCCCGTGCACGCCCGCGCCGGACGGCTGGAGCTTGTAGCGGCCGCAGTGCTGTTTATCGCAGGTTGGGCCTACCAGATTTGGCGGCCACATCTTGATGATCTGGGCCGAGGGCTTTCTCCATGATCGCCAGCGTACGTTTGTAGATTGGTTCGGCCTGCGCG
>JANNRU010000548.1:0-1829 GCA_031401755.1 Acidobacteriota bacterium
TCTCGAACAGCGCGGCCTGCCCCAGGGTCGGGTTGACGAAGGCGGGCGAGACAGTGACGTTCCATTCGCCCTTCTGCGCTGGGGCTCCAGCCGCCAGGGCCGGGAGCGCGGTCGAGAGGGCGATCAACACTGCGATTCGATTCATCGGTACCCCACCACGGTCTGCGTGCGCTGGAGGATCTGGTTGTTCCCCGGGTCGATTGCCGTCACCGTTACCGCGTAGGTGCCGGGAGCGACGAGCATTCCGTTGTCTCCACGGCCGTCCCAGGTTACCGAGATGGTGCCGGGCGTCTGCGCCGGCAGCAGGATGGTACGGAGCGTCGATGCCGACTCCTGGTTGAACAGCTCGACTTTGACGGTCACGGGTTCCGACTGAAACGTGCTCAGGTCGAACGTCACGGTCTGAGTCCCAACCTGGGGATCATAGAGCGCGGGAGCGACTGCGACGTTCTGCACGGTAGGCCGGGTTCCCTTGAGGACGACCGCATTGCGTCCCATGGTCCATCGGCTCTGGATCGCGAGGACCGACTTCAGGTCGGGCCGGCGAACGCCTCGCTCGTCGGTCCCGGACCAGTAGACCGTGGCCGGGCCAGACCCCTGGGCTTCCGCCTGCGTCAGGCACCAGTTGGTCCCGCCACACTGGATGCCGTCCGCTTCCAGCGGGTTGGTGCTGAAGATGATGTAGCGCCAGCCGGGTCTTGTGAACGAGAAGTCGAGGCGTAGCGGCTTGCCGTTGAAGGGGTCAAGACTTCCCGAGACCGTCGGCTTCACGTACTCATAGTCCGTGAATGCAGTGCTCGTGAGGTCGTACGTCAGCGTGGTGGTGCCGCTCGTGAGCGTTGAGACGTAGAAGTAGACGTCGTCCTTTACGCGTTGTCCGAGGTCGTCCGTGAAGTCCCAGGGATCGGCATAGGCGCCCGCGGCCCGTGTCTGGTTGACCAGCGTACGGGTGACCTCATACACCTGCCCGTTCCAATGCTTGATTTGGATCACGTGCGTTCCCGAGAACGGGACGACCGAGGTCAAGATCAGACTCTGTCCCGCTGATCTGTCGACCTCTACTCTATCTGGCCGTACCGCGAAGCTCGGATCGTCGGACAGGATGGCAATGCCCTCGAGGGCTGATGCCGAGACGCTTCCTGCAACGCTCTCGATCCGATATCGATACGTGCCGTTGGGGAGGAGCGTGCCGCCATCGTCCCGGCCGTTCCACGTCGCCGTGAAGGAGGCGCCCACGCCGACTATCGTACGGACGAGGGCACCAGACGAGCTCCTGACCGACATCGTCCAGCTGCCGGGAAGGTTCGTGGTCGCGACCACGGTGATCGACTCGGCCGCCGACTGATTGAAGGTTCGATTTGAGACCGCCGCGGACGAAAAGTAGAAGTCGGTCCTCGGTGCCGCGATGAGCCACGGCTCGTAGATCACGTTCCCGGTGATGCCGCCTCCGCTTCCGCCGGCCGGAGCCGGGCCGTCAGCGGCGCCCCAGAAGTTGACGGGCGCGATCACCGGGGAGGCGGAGCCGTTCTCAAGATCGGACTGGTCGGGCCTGAACTCGCAGTTGACGAGCGAGAGTGGCGCGAAGACCAAGAGGGGTCGGTTGATGGACGCCCCGAACACGACCCGGTCCAGGGCCAGCTGTCCCCCACTGACGACGAGAGGGGAGGTGGCCTCCTCGATCCGCACGGAGCGGAGGATGCTGCCCAGCTCGGCATCCGCGGCGAATGTGAGACCCCCCCACGCGCCCACGGACGGGGTCACGAGCGTCGACCGGAAGACAATCAGATTGTCCGGCGTTGCCGCCGCAATTAACCTGCCGCGGACCAAGA
>JANNRU010000549.1:0-4701 GCA_031401755.1 Acidobacteriota bacterium
CCAGGAGATCTTCGCCATCAACTGGGACGGCACGGGCGCGCGTCGACTCACGTTCAGCTCGCCGGGATTCGCGACGGAGCCCGCGATCACCGATGACGGCCAGTGGATCTACTTTCGAGCCGTCTACTTCCCGACGGACTCGAACAACGAGATCTGGAGAGTCCGCGGCGACGGCGCGATGCTGACCAACGTGACCAACGGTAACGACTCGAACGCCCGGCCCGCCGTTTCCGGCAACGGTAGCCGGGTCGTGTTCATGTCCTCGCGCGCCGCACCGGGCAACGCGGACCGCAGCATCGAGCTGTTCGCGATGGATTCGGGCGGCGGCGGGTTCGTGGCGCTCACCGATTGCGACCAAGACGAGAACTTCAACCCGGACATCACTCCCAGCGGCTCACGCGTGGTCTTCGAAACGAGTGCCGACCTCACCGGGATCAATCCAGGCCACAACCGTGAGCTGTTCCGCGTCCAGTCCGACGGGACGAGCTTGACCCAGGTGACGAACCTCGACCTGCTGGGGGAGTTGAACCCGTCGATCACTGCGGACGGCCTGACGATCGTCTTCAGCGGCGCGACCGCGAGCGCATTCTCTCCGACGATTCGCCGAATTCGAGCCGATGGCACCGGCCACATCCAGCTCACCACGCCGGCGCTGGGCTTCTCGCGCTATCCGTCCGTGTCCGGGAACGGTGGAATCGCCGTATTCGAAGTCGAGTCCGGGGTGACCACGAACATCTACCGCGTCAACGTCGATGGCAGCGGGGTCCCGATCCAGCTCACGAACAGCGGCTCCGGCCGCGCGAGCCGGAAGCCGCGGGTCGACGCAACCGGCACCTGGCTGGTCTTCGAGTCGAACGCGGATCTGCTCGGCCTCAACACCGACGGCTCGCTCGAGGTCTACCGCATGACCGCGGACGCCTCCACGCTAAAACAGGTGACGGCGAGCCCGACCGACGACTCCATGACGCCGGACATCTCGGCTACCGCGTCGCGTATCGCCTTCGCTTCGTCGTTCGACCCGCTGGGAACCAACCCCGAGCACAACGTCGAGATCTTCGTCTACGAGCCGACGTCGGACACGATGCGCCAGTTGACCGTGACCGATGAGGGAGAGTCCGTGCAGCCGCGCATCAGCGATGACGGTTCGACCGTCCTGTTCTTCTCGACCGCGCCGCACGTCGAGGAAGAGTACGACGAGTATCGCTTCGACGCCTACCGCGTGAGCGTGGCGACGGGTCAGGTCGAGCGCGTGGGCGGCTTGCGCTTCGGCGATGTCTCGACGTTCTTCCTGTACTACTGGGGCTTCACCCGACCTGGCGCGATCGACGCCGACGGCGACCGCATGGCGTTTGCCGGCCAGGGCGACTTGACCGGAGCCAATCCGGATCGCTTCCCGGAAATCTGGATCGCCGACATGAGCGCTGATTCCCGGATCACGCTCAGCGGTCCCGCGCCCACGGTCGTCGCCTGGGAGACGGAGCCCACACCTCGGCGCTACGACGTGATCCGGGGCGACCTGGCCCAGCTCTCGTCCGCCGGGGGAACCGTCGATCTTGGCCCGGTTCTGTGCCTGGAGGATGACTCACCGGACAACGAGACGGTGGGCTTCGCCGACGCCGAGGATCCGCCCGCCGGTACAGGCTTCTTCTACGTCTATCGCGGTTCGGCGGGACTGGACGCCGGGCCGGGTTCCTACGGACAGTCCTCGAGTGGTGAGGAGCGGCTGGTCTCTTCGGGCGACTGCGCACCCTGATCGCTGATGCGGGGCCGGGGGTGACCCCGGCCCGTGTGCGGCTCCGGACGGTGCTGTTCGATTCCGAACAGTCTGAGCCTCCGTTAGATTCGGTTTCCCGCCAAATCCGCTGGCGCCGCGCTTGCTAGGTCAAGGGCGGGAAACCAGATGGACCGCGAACTTGATCGAGATTTTCTCTTCCGGCGCCGGCTGCGGCGCGGGGCGGCCGTGGGCGCGATCGTGGTCTCGGGGGTCGTCCTCGGCGTCGTCGTCCCCCGGTGGTTGACACCGACCTGGCGCGTGGAAGCGGGCCAGATCGCTCGGGTTGAGCGTGGCGCGGTCGAGGTGATCCTCCAGGCCTCGGGCACGGTCATCCCAGCCTTTGAGCAGACGCTGTCGAGTCCGACGGAGGCGCGGGTGCTGCGGATCCTGCGTCGCCCGGGCGAGGCCCTGAGCGCCGGGGACTCGATCGTCGAGCTGGACCTGTCGGCCACACGGCTCGACCTCGATCGAGCCGAGGAACAACTGGCGTCCAAGCGCAGCGAGCTCGATCAAGCCGGGATCGAGAACACCGGCCGACTCGCCGACCTGACCGGTGAACGCGACGCGAAGCGGCTGGACGTCGAGTTCCACGACTATCGATTGACCCAGCAGCGTGAGTTGCACGAGCAAGGCCTGACCGCCGAGACGGCGTTGAGGCAGGTCGAGCTCGAGCGCCGCAAGGCCGCGATCGAGTTGGCGCAGCTCGAGTCCTCGATCGAGCGGACCGTGCAATCCGCCGCCGAGCGCGCGGGAGCGATGCGCCGCGAGATTACCGTCCTCGAGAAGGCCCGCGACGCGGCCGCCGGCCGACTCGAGCTGGGCCAGGCGCGCGCGGATCGTCCGGGGGTGTTGACCTGGGTCGTTACCGAGGTCGGCCGGACCGTGCGCGCCGGCGAACCCTTGGCCAAGATCGCCGATCTCGGCTCGTTCCGCATCGAGGCCACGCTGGCTGATACGTTCGCATCGCGCGTGGTGGTCGGTATGCCCGCGCGGGTGACGATCGATCGCGAGCTTCTCGACGGCCGTGTGGTCGCGATCGACCCCACCGTCGAGCGCGGCGCGGCGCGGTTCGACATCGCGCTCGAGAACCCCTCCCACGCAGCACTCAGGCCCCAGCGTGTCGTCGATGTCTCGGTCGTGACGAGCGTCCACTCCGATGCGCTGCGCGTGCGCCGCGGTCCGTTTGCTCGAGCCGGCCGCCGCCAGCCGGTCTTCGTCGTCCGCGGGACTCACGCAGAGCGCGTCGAAGCGGAGATCGGCGCCGCCGGCATCGACTACTTCGAACTCCTCGCCGGTCCCGTCGAAGGCGACGAGATCGTGATCGCCGACGTGACGGGTTACGACCACCTCGGCACGGTTCGCATTCGCCGCGTCGATTCGCCAATAGGGAGATGAGCATGATCCGCATGAACCAAGTCAACAAGGTCTACCGCACCGATCGCATCGAGACCCTGGCGCTCGAAGGCATCGACTTGACGATCGACACCGGTGCGTTCGTTTCGGTGATGGGTCCATCCGGTTGCGGGAAGACCACGCTGCTCAATCTGATCGGCCTGCTCGACCGGCCGAGCACGGGCACACTCGAGATCGAGGGGCGCCCGGTCCAAGATTGTGGCGACCGGGAGTCGGCGCAGATCCGAAACCAGACGATCGGCTTCATCTTCCAAAGCTTCCACCTGATCAGCGATCTGCGGCTGGTCGACAACGTCGAAATCCCGCTCCTCTACCGCCGGATGCGCGCGGCCGAGCGGCGGCAGCGAGCGCTGGCCGCGCTCGATCGCGTCGGGCTCGCCGCGCGCGCTCAACACTTCCCGACGCAACTCTCCGGTGGGCAGCAGCAGCGGGCAGCGATCGCGCGGGCCGTCGCCGGCTCCCCGCGGTTGCTCTTGGCCGACGAGCCGACCGGCAACCTCGACAGCCACATGGGATCGGAGGTCATGGACCTACTGCAGGAGCTGAATCGCGAAGGCACCACGATCGTGATGGTCACCCACGACGCCCAGCTGGCCGAACGGACCGCGCAGACGATCCGCCTGTTCGACGGCCGGCAGATCCACTAGGAGTCCCCGATGCTCTGGAGTCAAATTCGCCTGGCCTTCAAGGTGCTAATGCGCCGCAAGTTCTTCACCGCGATCAGCCTCTTCGGAATCAGCTTCACCCTGGCCGTGTTGATGGTCTTCGCCAGCCTCTTCGACCAGACGATTGGCAGCCATCCGCCCGAGGATTTTCGGGATCGAACGATGGCCATCTATGACGCCGGGTTGATCGGGCCCCACAGCGAATCGAACAGTTCCCCCGGCTTCCATCTGCTCGATCGCTACGCGCGAGATCTTCCCGGGGTCGAACGAATGTCGATCTTCGCCGAACCACGACCGCTGACCTCGTGGATCGACGGACGCAAGGTTGAGTTGCAGATCAAGCGCACCGACAGCGCGTTCTGGCAGGTTTTCCGATTCGACTTCGTCGAGGGCGCCCCCTACACGGCGGACGATGACGAGCAGGGCGCGTTCGTCGCGGTGATCAACGACAGCACGCGGCGACGGCTGTTCGGCGATGTTCCGGCGGTCGGACGAGAGATCCACGGCGACGGCCGGACATTCAAGGTGATCGGGGTCGTTCGCGATGTCTCGATGCTGCTCAAGCTCACGTTCGCCGAAATGTGGGCGCCGATCCGCACGATGAAGAGCGCCGACTACGAGCGTCAGTGGCTCGGCGGCTTCAACGCGGCCTTGCTATTCGGCTCCTCTTCCGATTTCGACGCCGCGCGCGCCGAGTTCGCCGCGCGCCTTGAGTCTGCGCCGGTGCCTGAGCCGGAGACCTACGACCGCATCGAAGCCGGGCTGTCGAGCACGATCGACCGCTTCTCGGAGGAGGTCTTCGGTCGCGGCAACCGCCACCCGCGGCTCCTCCTGCTCGTGGTTGGCGGC
>JANNRU010000550.1:0-1605 GCA_031401755.1 Acidobacteriota bacterium
CGGCGAATACGCTCGCCGATCGCCGCGGGCAGCGGCCGCCGCAGGAGCGCGAGCGCCTGGCGTCGTTTCTGAACGCCGCCCGCCGGGTCGGCTCGACGCTCGGAATCCTTGGTCGCGACCCGCGCAAGGCCCTGACCTCGATCCGTGATCACGCAGCCGCGCGGCGCGGCATCGACGGCACGCAGGTTGAGGGCAAAATCGCCGAGCGCACAGCGGCGCGTCAGGCCCGTGATTTCGCCCGCAGCGACGCGATTCGGGACGAATTGCTCGCCGCGGGCGTTGCGTTGATGGACGGGCCCGAGGGTACGCATTGGAAGGTTGAGTGACGCTTCGTCAGAAAATTTGGTCCTGAATCAAAAGCACGACCAAGCCCAGGGCGATCCGATACCATCCGAACGGCCGGAAGTCGTGCGTAGCCACCCATCGCAGCAACCAGCGGATCGCGAGCCAGGCGACAAGGAACGATGTCCCGAGTGACAGGGCAAGCCAGCCGGTGTCTCTCGGCTCGAGCAGTCCCAAGTTCGAAAACAGAGCGTAGATCGTCGCCGTCGCCAGAGTCGGGATGGCGAGGAAGAACGAGTATTCCGTCGCCGTCCGACGATCCATCCCGACGAGGCGGCCACCGAGAATCGTCGCCGCCGACCGAGAAAATCCGGGCCAGAGCGCCAGGCACTGCGCGCATCCGACGGCGGCGGCTTGACGCCACGAGGCTTGGCCGACGTGGACGGTGTGGTTCGCGACCGGAAGCGCCTCGACGATCAGAATCGCGACCCCACCGACGACGAGCGCGGCCGCCACGCTGGTCGGCGTGAACAGCTGCTCCATGATCACGCGATGGAACACGAAACCCGTCGCCGCGAACGGGACAAACGCCAGCGCAATCCCCCAGACGAACCGGCGCTCCGGCCCTGGACTGCGCAGGTCGATCGCGATCCGATTCAATCGACTGCGATACTCGCAGATCAATGCCAGCACCGCGCCGAGTTGGATGAACACCTGGCAGACCTCGGCGCGAGGCCCCTGGAATCCGACCGCCGCCGAGACCAAGATCAGATGCCCCGTCGAAGAGATCGGCAAAAACTCGGTCAACCCCTCGACCAGACCGAGGAGCAGCGCGATCCAGAGCAGGGTCACGCGACCGGTCCGTCGTCCGTCGAACGCGCCATCAGCGCCGGGACCAGCGTCAGCGCGCTGAACAGGCAGGTCAATGAGCCAAACAGCGCCACCAAGCCGAAGCTACGGAGCGCTGGGTAACTCCCGAGAGTCAACGTCCCGAACGCGGCGACGTTGGTCAGCGCGGCGATGACCACGGCCTTCCCGGTCTCCATCAGCCCAGGCTCAATTCGCCCGCCGCTGCCGCTCATTCGGTGAACGATGTGAATGCCATAATCGATTCCGACACCGAGGATCATGGTCGTCACAAAAGCGTTGACGTAGTTCAGATGGATGCCCGAGATCTTCATCAACGCCAGCATGAAGATGACGCCGACGACGAGTTGCGCCAAGGCGATCGCCGTCAAGCGCAGGCTCTTGAAGTCGATCCACAGCAGGACGAAGACGACGAGGAAGCCCAGCAGGACCGCCCGCGGCGCCTCGCGTGAGAAA
>JANNRU010000551.1:0-2673 GCA_031401755.1 Acidobacteriota bacterium
CGATCGCCGACCTGCGAGTCGGTGTCAGACGCGGCACTCATCTGGGGGTCCTGGACGAGTCATGGGAGGGAGGCTCCGACGCGCCAGTGTCGCGCCTGGCGTCCAGGATGAAATCGAATATCCCCATTTTGGGTCCTCCTCGGGCGGAGTTCCGGACGGGCGTGGAGTCTAGCAGAGCCGGTTCCAACGCCTGCCATTTGTTTTGACAATATCCATTCCCGTTTGCTAACCTGAAGGTGGCTTTCGGCGTCGCGCACCTGGAAACGGCGCCCACCGGAGATTTCGTTACGTGCCCAGTCGCCCCGATCCGGCGCCCATGTGCGCAGCGCGGCTGCGTCAGGCTGGCCTCCGGGTCACCGAGCCCCGTCTCGCAGTCTACGGACTGCTCCGCGAGATCGGGGGCCACCGTTCGGCGGATGAGATCGTCTCCCGCTTGACCGCGAGGGGCCTGCAGATCTCCCGCATGTCCGTCTACAACGTTGTGGCGGCCCTGACGACTGCAGGACTCGTCATGTGCGCGGACACGGGGCCCGGACGAGCCGTCTACGAAGCGACCGACGACTGGCACCACCACTTTGTCTGCCGCGACTGCGGCGCCGTGTTCGACGTGCCCTGTTCCCGAGGAAAAACACCCTGTTTGTCGCCGCCGCGGAACTTCAGCGGCACGGTCGATGAAGCGCAGGTAATCTTTCGCGGCCGATGCGCGGAATGCGCGCAGGACCCGAGTTGAACGTCAACGCCGGTGAACTGGCTGATTCGCAGGCATCAGGCAATCCTGACGCCTTCATCCGCAATCCAGGCCGCGGGAGGACGCCCCGGCCTCGAACCTACACGCAGACCACACGATCGCGTATCGCGGGGAACTTGAGATGAGTTGCCCGAAATCCTCGCAGCGCCTGATTCGCTCGCCCTACCGCCTGGCGCTTGCCGGACTGGGCGTCGTTTCGGTCGGTCTTGGGTTGATCGGGATCGTCGTGCCCGGAATGCCGACCACGGTCTTCCTGATCATCGCTTCCTACCTATTCACGCGGAGTTGTCCAGTCCTCGAGGAGCGGTTGCTCGGGATCCGGCCCCTGCGCCCGTATGCGCGGTTCGTCAGTGGGGGCTGTCCGATTCCCAAGAAAGCTCGGTGGACCGCGCTGGCGATGATGTGGGGAGCCGTCACGCTGAGCCTTTTCGTGTTGGCCTCGCGCGAGATTTTCGGACTGGCGGTGTTGGTGTTGCTCGTCGGGGCGGCTTGTGCGGGCTCGTTCGTGATCCTGCGCTACCGCCCAAGCACTCGTTGACCGCGCATCGAAGCGGCCCCATACGGGCACTGCTCGGGGGACGCGTCGGGGTGGCGGCAACGCCGTCAGGAGCTGCGGATCTCGTCGACGTCGATCTGACCGGTGAACCTCCGCCTGAGGTGAGACCACGAGACGCCGATCCCGAGGATCACACCGAGCGCGACGAGGGAAACCCAGGCGAGAACACCTGGTCGACTCGAGTCTAGGATCCCCCAATCAGACAGCAGCCAGACCAGACAGCCAATCACGAGCGAGGTCAGGACGAGGCCGAGCGGGCCCAACGAGCTGAAGGCCGCGCGGGCGAATAGCACCCATCCCGCCAGCAGCACGGCACCCGGAAACGCCTTGACCGCGCCGAAGTCGGAGAAGTCCCGCAGCGCCCAGTGGAAATAGGAGCTTTGCGTCGGGTTGTAGGTCAACAAGACCAGGGCAAGCGCGGCAATAATCCGCAGACCTAATCCAGCCCCTGAGATTCCGCTGGCGTTCAACTCAACTTGCCTTGCCTGATCGCCTTCGGTTCTTGGTCATGATCGCGCCGATGATCATGCCGATCGACGCCGCGGTGAGCAGGGCCCCGAACTGCGGCACGGCCGCATGCCAAACCACGGCCCGCAGAACGACCTGCTGCGTGTTCTGCATCGCCACCGCGACGGTGAGGGCAACGAGCAAGAGCCCTACGATCTGCCGGGTGTTCACGATGCGTCGTCGTCCAACGCCGCGTCTGCGGCCTCGAACAAGGCCGCGACGGCTCCGGCTGGATCCTCGATCACGCAGTAGCGCCCCATCTCGCCCATCACCGTCGGCGCCTTCCGCACGCGTCCGCCGTGTTCAATGCAGCGGGCGACCGAGGCGTCGATATCCGCGACCGAGACATAGATCATCCACTGCGGCGGAAGATCGGAATTGGGGCCGCGCGCGTGGCAGACACCGGCGACCGGTGCACCCGTTCCCGGATCGACCATCACGAAATCGTCGTAGCCATCCATTTCGACCGTCTCCACGTCCCAGCCGGCGACCGCGGCATAGAAATCTCTCACCTTCGGCGCGTCGGCTACGGTCAGGTCGATCCAGCCGATCGCCCGCGGTCCGTCCTCGTTCAATCCGCTCATGGTCCGCCCTCCGGCCGCGATTGTACGCCAGACACCGGTTCGGTCGCCGGTCCGGCCGCCGCGACTAACTGCGACCAACTTGGGCAAGTTACTGACAGTTAATGCTACATCTAGCAAAATTAAGCCTAAGGCATTGACATTTAGAGCGCAGAGTTCACACTACAAGATTCCAAAGGGCCACGCGCCCAGAAGAAAGGATCCCATGCAGCCGTTGCGCGATTTCCTGGAAATTCCGTACGACCAGCTTGAAGAAATGAACCTCGCCGCCAAGCAGGATC
>JANNRU010000552.1:0-14212 GCA_031401755.1 Acidobacteriota bacterium
GGCCTCGACCTGGTCGCGCAATTGGCGCGTCGTCGCCGCGGAGACGGTCAGCAGCTCTTCCAACTCCGGATCATCGATCGTGGCGATGAGTTGGCCGGGCTCGACCGACTCAAGTAACTCGACCGCGACATCGACCAGGACTCCATCTCGAGCGGCCGAGATCTCGAATTCCCGCGACTCGGCGATCGCGACGTGGCGGTGATCCATGCTGCGATTCAGCAGCGCCACGCCGATGAGGACCACACAGATCAACCAGACCAACAGCGGCAACCGCCTTGAGCGGAACTCTTCCCAGCGCTGCTCGGGAGGGACAGGGACCGGATCGTGGTCGTTCGGGTGTACCACGTCAGACCTCGGAGATCTCGTCGCGCATCAACAGCGACGCATGGGTCACGCCCGGAAGTCCGCGGAGCAGCTCGACGAACTCGTCCCCGCGACCCCGATTGCGTAACCCAACACGATAGATCAGCTCGGTTTCAGCTTCCGCACCGAGCCGGCGCGAGGACACCTGCTGGGTTTCCCGACAGAATCGTTTCAACAGCCCGGCGGTCTCCTCTCCAAACCGCCCCGGCCCTCCGAGTCGCAGCGTCAGGTAGCCGTCGAAGCGCATGTGCGAGCCGAAAGATGTGTAGTTGAGGTAGAACACGGTCAAAGCCAAAGTCGCGGTTCCGACGATGGCGACGAGGTAACGCTGGGTCCCCGCAGCCATGCCCGCGACGAGCGACATGAAAATGAAGACGGTATCGCGCGTGTCCTTGAGGACGTTGCGGAAGCGGATCAACGCCAGCGCGCCGAGCAAACCGAAGGCGGTCACGACGCTGTTGCCGATCACCGACATGACCAAGGTCACGACGAGGGTCATCAGCAGCAAAGACTGCGTGAACGAGCGGGAGTAGGACAGTCCGCTGTGCGACCAGACATAGGTCCAGGCGATGCCTTGGCCGAGCACGAACGCCAAGAGCAAGGAGAGCAAAAGCGGGCCAAGGGAGACATCGCCCCCCCCGGCACCGTTCTGAAAAGGCAGCAGCATCCCGTCCATGACTCACTCGAACCGCGGGGGCAGGCGGAAGCCGGCGCCGTGGAGCGCGGGCGTTCCGCGATCCCGTGCTAGGAAGTCATCGACCGAGAGTCCGTACTTGGGGACCGATCGCGCCTCCAGGCCATAGTCACGGATGATTCCTTGGACCCAGGAGGGAAAGACTTCGGAGAACTTCACCTCGAAGACGACCCCCTCGATTGGGGTCGGTTGCCAGCCCGAACCGGCGTGTCGCAGGTCCCAGTCGAAGCAGGGGGTGTAGGCCACGTCCGTGTCAAAGGTGATCCGCACGCGCTCGGCCGCCGATTCGTAGGCCTCCCTCAAATAGCGGACCTTGGCTACCGGTCGTGCCGCAGCAAGTCGTGTGTGGTCGGCGAAGGTCTCGAGCTCGCGCAAGACCGGTGCGGCGAGGTCGCGGGCCCAGCCGTTCGTGCCGGCGTGGGCGAATCGGGTGAACAACTCGCGAGGCAGAGCCACTCGGCGCTTGTGTACGATTCGATCGACTCGCCGTTTGATCTCGAGCAACACCGGCGACTCCGCATCGTCGGAGTAGCTACGCAACCGCAGCTTGAATCGGGCGCGCTCGCCGGTCTGACTTTGCCGGTAGAGGCGCAGATCCTCGGTGTCGAGGTAGAGGCTGCAGATCGGATACCGCCGTTCGGGCATCGCCAGTGCGTACGGGTCAGGAACGGTGAACAACTGAACGACTCGACGCAGCTCCGGCGCCAGCAGCGGGTCGATCACGTACTTGAACTCGAATCGCCTCGGCGCACGGAAAACGCGGCCCGTGCGTCCACGTGGTTCCGCGTAATTGTCGTTCAAGATCAAGTTCGACCACCTGTCCCGTGCCGGACACTTCCAGGATTGCGTCAAAAGTTACGCGCAAGACCCGAGAATTGCATCCCCCGCTCGCCCGATTGCCGGCCCCGCGGGGATCTCGCGATCCATCGGTGCCGACAGCGCTGACAGCCCGAGAAGACTTACGCAAATCGTTCGATTCGACAACCGATCTTGTCACGGAGTCCTCCAACTCGCAGGATCCTTCACGACCCGGCGGTCCAACAGCGTTACCCGTCGATCTCTATTCTCGGTATATCTTTCGCGTCGGGCAGGAGTCCTCGGGGGTGTGGCAAGCGCGTGGAAGGCATCGTTCGCAGTTTAGAGCGGGTTCCGAGCCAGCCGCTGGGACGGCCGGTCCACGTCTGGCGTTTCGGTCATTACGGGCCGCCGTTGCTCGCCTTCCCGTCGTCGGCGGGGGTGGCGCACGAGTGGGAACACGGAGGGTTGGTGGCGGCCTTGGGGTCCAGGCTCGCCGACGGTCAGCTCAAGCTCTACTGCACGGAGAGCAACGTCAGCGAAAGCTGGATGGATGTCTCGCACCCCGGGGTCCGGGCCCGCCGCCACCTGGCCTTCGAGGCCTACGTCGTCTACGAACTGGTCCCTCGAATCCGGATCGATTGTCAGGATCCCCACGCAAAAATCGGAGTCGCCGGCGTCAGCCTGGGGGCTTTCTACGCCGCCCTGTTTGCCCTCAAGTACCCTGAGATCTTCGACTACGCCCTGTGCCTCAGTGGACGATACGATGCCCGGTCCCTCACCGGAGGCTACGAAGATCCCGCGGTTGACCAGAGCAATCCCGTCGCGCTCGTGGGGATGGCCCACGAACGGCACGTGGTGGCTTTGAGGGAGGGGATCCGGATAGATCTGGTCTGCGGCCAGGGGCCATGGGAGGGGGAGAACGTCGAGGCAACTCGACAATTCGGTCGGGTTCTGGCGTCCCGGCAGATCCCGCACCGCGTCGATCTGTGGGGCCGTGATGCTGCCCACGACTGGCGATGGTGGACGCGCCAGACACTCCACTATCTCGGTCAGCGCTACCGATGGCCGGGTTGAGCGGACCGTGGAACGAGTCGGTCCCGTAACGACCCTGCCGGGTGTTTGTGAAATCGAACGATTTGGCCCGAAGACGGGCTCGGAGACTCCACCCGCGCTGTTGATCGAGGTGCCGCACGGGGCGACGAGCGACAGTGACTTCGATGCGGCGCTCGCCGCCCTTGCTGGCCCGGTTCCCGCGGACTTGCGGGATTTCTTTCATGTCAATACAGACGTGGGGGCACCCGAGTGCGCGGTGGAACTCGCTCGGGGGGTGGCCGCCCCTCCAGATCGGTTCTCCGCGGTCGTTCTCAGGTGCCTCGTGCCGAGGACCTTCTGTGACTGCAACCGCGAGCTGGGGACCGGCACTGAGCACTACGCAGCGTCCGGGATCACGCCGGCGATTCCCGAATACGTGGGGAATCAGGCCGATCGCGAACTCTTGGCCTCGTGGCATCGATCGTACTGCGAGACGGCATCCGGGTTATACACTGAGGTCTGCGGGAACGGCGGTTTGGCGGTGATCCTGCACAGCTACGCTCCGCGGTCGGTTCAGATCGGCTCCCTGGATGTCGGAATCGTCGCCGCGCTTCGGGAGGCCTACGAGCCGGATCGTTACTCGACCTGGGTCGAGCGACCCCCGATCGACCTGATCACGGCGGACCAAGATGGCCGGCAGTTGGCGGCTCCGGATTTGGTCGAGGAGGTCAAAGCGGCCTACCGACGCCTCCTTGCGATCGAACCGACGGAAAACGCCAGCTATTGCCTGCACCCCTCGACGTTGGGCTACCGGCACTCCGCAAGATTCCCCGGGCGCGTGCTGTGCCTGGAGGTTCGTCGGGACCTCGTAGCCGAGCCCTACAGGCCGTTCGACGAGATGGCCATTGGACCGGAAAAGGTGCGGAGTTGGATCGCCCCGCTGATCGAGGGGATTCGTCGGTCACTGCCGTCGGTCTGACCGCTCCTCCGTCGTGACTCGACTGTCCTCGGGAGAGGCCTGTCCGAGGCCCATCGGCGTGGTTTTCTGGGGACACCCACTCCCGTCGGACGCCGAAGCCGCAGATTTTCCAATTGGCCCACAACTTGCAGCCTTACTTGGTCGTAATTGATGTCATCGAGGGGTACATCGTGCAGACGACCATTGAAAGCGGCATGCAACGGGATGTGGGCAAGGTCCTGATGGAATCGCGGGAGAAAGGAACGACGGCAATGCGCACGAACAGTTGGGATCGCGATAACGCGGTCGGGACGTCACGTCCGTACGCAGAGCCGAGTGAGAGCGAGCCGCGCCCAGCAAGCGTCCCCTTGTTGCCGATCTATCTGCGTGAGATGGGTGCGACACCGCTCCTGACCAAGGATCGAGAGGTCGAACTGGCCCGAGAACTCATGGACGCCCGCGTGGCGTTCGCCAAGAAAGTTTTGACGCTGCCGACGTCGTTACGCGCCTGGGTCCTCGAATCCGATCTCAAGGGCCCCAGGCAGGGCCCGGACTGGCCGCTCGATGGTCTGGAGAGCTGTTTCCGTCGACTGGTCCTGCGCGCGGCCGAGCGTCCGGAGGTCCGACGATCGCCCGCTTGGGGCGACCTGCATCGATTGAAGGCGCGCATCGACGCCGCGCGCGACGGATTGATCCTGGCGAACCTGCGTCTGGTGACCCACATCGCGAAGAAATACGGGAACCAGGGCGTGTCGTTCATGGACCTGATCCAGGACGGCAACCTCGGCTTGATGAAGGCAGTCGAGAAATTCGACCATCGACGCGGTTACCGGTTCTCGACCTATGCCTACTGGTGGATCAAGCAGGCGATCACCAGGGCGATCGCCGACAAGGCCCGGCTGATCCGAATTCCAGTCCACGTCACCGAAAAAATGAAGAAGATCGGCCGCGTTTCAGCACGGCTGGCCGAGGAACTCGGCCGCAAGCCGACGCCGCAAGAAATTTCGCGCAAGCTTCGCATGCCGATCGAGCAAGTGCGAGAGGTACTCGACGTCGTTCCGGATGCTCAATCCCTCGAGTCCTTCGGGACCCACGACGAACCGGGGATGTTGCCGTTCGTCGCCGACCCCAATGCCAACGATCCGGCCGAGTACGCGCTGGACCGCGAGGTCCGCGACAAGATGCGCGCCGCACTCGACGTACTGGACTCGCGTGAAGAAGAGATCATCCGCCTGCGCTTCGGCATCGGCCGCGAAGAGGCGCATACACTCGAAGCGATCGGGAAGAAGGTCAACCTGTCGCGCGAGCGCGTTCGCCAAATCGAAGCCATCGCGCTGCGAAAAATCGAAGCGACCCGAGAGACTCAAGAGCTCAAACGACATCTCGCTGCAAAGGGCGTGGCCTGAGGTATCCCCCCACCCAGCCGCGCATACTCCCCGGAGCCCGCCATTCGGCGGGCTTCTTTTTTTCCCGCCTCTGATCCGAAGCATCCGGTATAGTACCCGACTGTCATTACGGCGAAGGAGGTGGAGCGATGGGTGTGAAAAAGAAGGCGCAAGTTTCCAAGCCCAAGCAGACGACAAAGCCGCTCACACCGCGCCGCGCAAAAGCCGCGAAACGCGCTCCCAAGCGTGAAGCGAACCGAAGCGCTGCTGCCTCTCCCGCGGGCCGTGATCGGGCGATGACCGCCTGGCACAAGGCGATGACGCCCGCTGCCGCGCACCAGCGACTCGACCCGATCGTCGGCAAGTTTCGCGCCCGATCGCAGTTCTGGGCTGGCGTAGGCGCGCCCCCGGAGTCGGGGGAGGGGGAGTCGGACCACCTGTGGGTGCTCGGCGGGCGATTCATCGAGCAACGATACCGCGGCAAGATCGCGGACATGCCTTTCGAGGGGATCGGCTTCACCGGGTTCGACAACGTTCAGCGCAAGTACGTTGGTAGCTGGATTGACACGATGGGAACCGGAATGATGAACAGCCTGGGGGTCGGGCAGCCCACGAACGGCGAGATTGCTTTCGTCAGTGAGATCCACGAGCCGACCGGACGACGCCAGACGTTCCGCTCGATCATCCGGATCGCCAATGGTGATCGGCATTCCTACGAACTGTGGACCGCGGGACCGGATGGGCGTGAGTTCCGAACGATGCTGGTCGAATACACCCGCGTCTAGCGGGACGGTTTGGCTCCGACCAGTTCCAACGCGGCCGCGACGATCGCCGCCTCGTCCGGAAGCACTAGATTCGCGGCCGGGCCCAGCGGGATGTAGGTGTCCCGACCGACCACGCGGCGAGTCGGGATGGCGCTTCCGGCACCTTCGACGATCGCGGTGATGATCGCCTCACCCACGCCGCCACTTTCGCGGCCCTCGTCCACGACGAGCGCTCGCCCGCAGGCGGAGGCGTGTCGAGCGATCGCCTCCCGATCGAGCGGCGCCAGCCAACGCAGGTCGAGCACTCGTGCGCGCGCGCCGGTTTCACGCTCAATCTGGCGCGCCGCGCGCAGTGACATCGGTACCCCGTTACCAAACGTGAGGATCGCGAGATCTCGGGCCTCTTCGTCGTAGATCCTCGACTGGCCGAGTGGGACGAACTCGCCAGGCGTGGGGTATGCAAACTGCCACCCGCCGTCCTTGGTCTCGTAAAGGTCCTTGGTCATGTAGAGGGCGATCGGCTCGAGGTAGGCCACGACGCGGCCATCCGTCCGGGCCAACGCGGCGGCGGTGCGCAGCATGCTCACCGCATCGTCGCCGCGCGACGGACACGCGATGACCAAACCCGGAATGTCACGCAGCGCGGCAATGCTGTTGTCGTTGTGAAAGTGTCCGCCGAAGCCTTTCTGGTAGGCCAGCGAGGCGATCCGTAGGACCATCGGATTCCGGTACTGGTCGTTGGAAAAGAATTGCGTCGAACAGGCCTCGCCTCGAATCTGGTCGCACGCGTTGTGAAAGTAGGCCAAGTACTGGATCTCGGGAAACGGCAAGAGCCCCAGGTAGGCGAATCCCTGCGCCATTCCGAGGATCGTCTGTTCATCGAGGATCGTGTTGAAGATGCGTGACGCACCAAACTTCTTCTGCAGGCCGGTCGTGACGTGGTAGACGCCACCCTTCTGCGCCACATCTTCGCCGAACAGGACCGCTTCTCGGTAGAGCAGAAAAAGGTCCTGCAGCCCCATGTTGATCAAGGCTGCCATGTGGCGAGGTGGCAGGTTCTCGGGGAGCGTTGAAGACGAGCCCCAATGCTCGAGGCGCCGCTCGGTGGGCGCGCAGCCCGACGCGGCGGCCGCGACCCGATCGGGGTGGAACGGCGCCAGCGGCGCGATAATCTCCGTAGCCGAAGAGAGTCGCCGGCGCGTCGTCGCGCGTTCGGCAGCTTGGGCGACGCGCCTGCGCGCGCTCTCGTATCGATCGAGAACCTCGTCGGGGGATAGGAGCCCGGCTTCGAACACGATTCTCGCAGAGGTTTGCAACGGGTCGAGTCGTTCCATCGCCGCGACATCCTCGACCGAGCGATATTCGAGCTCGACGTCGGTCCCGGCGTGCCCCATCAGTCGCACCGTACGCAGATGCAGGAAGGCCGGTCGCGCATGCTTCCGGCACCAGTCCACCGCTTCGCGTGCGGAGCGATGCGCTTCGACGAGATCAAGACCGTCTGCGGCGAAATACCGCAACCCCGGGCGTGACGAATAGGCGTTGGCGACCCAACCGTCGGGCGTGCGCACGGAAATCCCGATCCCGTTGTCTTCGCAGACGAACAGGATGGGGACCGGGAGCTGTTCGTAGGCCGCCCGCAGCGCCGCGTTGATCGCCCCGACGGCGGTGCTGTGGTTCACCGAGGCGTCGCCGAACGAACAAATGACGATCGAATCCCGCGGAATCGGCGGCTCGACGCCGAGTTTCAAGGCCCGTCGTATAGCGATCGCCGTTCCGACGGCCTTGGGCAGGTGGCTGGCGATCGTGCTGGTCTGCGGCAAGATCCACAAAGGCGCCGAGCCCCAGACTTTGTGCCGACCGCCGGAGATCGGATCCTCGGCGCTGGCAACCTGCGACAGGACGATATCGTAGGCCGGGTCGATTTCGGGTCGATATCTGGTGCGTTCGACGACGAACGCTCCGCTTCGATAGTGGGGGAAGAACGGATCAGTCGGTCGGGTCAACCGCCCGAGCACGACGTTACCCTCGTGACCAGCGCTCCCGATTGTGTAGAACGCCGCGTCGCGCGCACGCAGCACTCGCGAAATTAGGTCCAATTGTCGCGTGAGGATCTGGGACTCGAATAGCTCGATCAGCTCGCGACCGCAGATCGGCGCTCCCTCGCGCACAGGCTCATCGAGGCCGATACGTCGATTCGGAGAAGTCGTCCAGTCGCGGCAGAAGGCGACGAAGTTGTCGTCGACGATCTGGGCTCGGTTGTAGATGTTCTGCGCCATGGCCGTCGTGGCGGACGCGTGTCCCGCGAGATCAGAACGCGGCGTGGCCGGTCAGTTGACGACCGACGATTAGCTCGTGGATGGTCTCGGTGCCTTCGTAGGTGATCACGCTTTCGAGGTTCATCGCGTGTCGAATCGACGCGAATTCGATGCTGATTCCTCCAGCCCCCAGAATGTCGCGCGTCTCGCGCGCGGTGTCCAGGGCCATCCGGACGTTGTTCCACTTGGCCAGCGAAACTTGGGTCGGATGCAACGTGCCGGCGTCCTTCATCCGGCCGAGTTTCAACGACAGTAACTGCGCGGTCGTGATGCGACGGCAAATGTCGGCAAGGCGGCGTTGGATCGTCTGCGTGTGGGCGATGGGTCTGCCGAAGACCATCCGCGTAGCGGAGAACTCCAAGGCCTCGGAGAGGCAGGCAACCGCGGCGCCGATTGCACCCCAGGTGATTCCGTAACGTGCCTGGTTCAGGCAACCGAGCGGCGCGCCCAGGCCCTCGGCCGTGGGAAGACGATTCGACTCGGGAACACGCACGTGATCGAAGAACAACTCGGAGGTGATCGAAGCGCGCAGAGAGTACTTCTTGAGGATGTCGCGCGTCGTGAAGCCGACCATTCCGCGCTCGACCAAGAAACCGCGGACCCCCTCGTCGGTCGTGGCCCAGACGACGGCCACATCGGCGATGCTGCCATTGGTGATCCACATCTTTGCGCCATTGAGGACCCAGTCCCCGCCCTTCCGAACAGCGTGGGTCTTCATCGTACCGGGATCCGAACCGCCGTCGGGCTCGGTCAACCCGAAACAACCTATCGCCTCGCCGCGAGCCATCGGCGGAAGCCAACGCTGTTTTTGCTCTTCGCTGCCCCAGCGGTAGATCGGATACATGCACAAGCTGCCCTGAACCGACACGAAGCTTCGCAGGCCGCTGTCGCCGCGCTCCAACTCCTGGCAGACGAGGCCGTAGGCCACGTTGTTCAGACCGGCGCAATCGTAGCCTTCGAGATTGCATCCGAGCAGCCCCAGCTCGGCCACCCCTGGGATCAACTCTTTCGGGAATCGGTGCTCATCGAAGGCGTCGGCGATGATCGGCAGGACGCGCTGATCCACGAAGCGGGCGACCGAATCCTGGACCTGGCGTTCGTCCTCGCTCAACTCCGAGCGGACATCGTAGAAATCGAAGGGCTGCGGCGGCCTTGCGGCCATGGGAAACCTCCCGTGCGAGAAGGAAACCGGACCAACGACGGCTCAGGAGAATCGTCAAATTAGCACAGCAATCCGGGTCTGACGATCTTTTTCGGGTCACCGAAAATCGGAGTGCCTTCGAACTACCTGGTCCACGGTACAATGAACCCGGAGAACGGAAATGACCGCCAAAGATCTGCTGCTACGTTTTCCGGAGATTCCCGCCGACCTTGCTTCCGAGCCGGTGTTCATGCGCTACGCAGCGACCTTCGGGGAGCACTTACGGATCGCCCGAGCGCCGAGCCCGTGTTCCCAGGCTCACGACGCGGCGAATCACCGCTACCTGAAGCTCATCGGTCCCCTGGCGTTCTACGGGCTCGGGTTGGCAACGCGGGAGCGAGTCTTGAGCGATTTGCAGAAGCTCCTGGATCGTCACGACCAGGACCCGCAAGGTTTTTCCGGCAGTCTGGTGCCCGAGGGTACGGCGGCCGACGAGCTTCGCCCGCCCGGCTGTGGCTGAGCTTCGCGCTCTTCAGGCCAGGGCTCCCGGATCGTCAGCGTCGGATCGGGGGGAGATATCCCTCACGTAGTTCAGCAGCAAGCTCTGGTCGCGAGTGGACTGGTTGATCAGCCCGACCGCCACCTCCCATTCTCCCAACCCGACGACCGGTTCCTCTACCTTGACGACCCGCCCGACGACCTGCAGGTGGCGTTGGGAGTCCGGGAGCTCGAGCTCGATCTCGACGAGCGCGCCCGGTGCCAACGGCCGCCGGCTTTGGAAGAGGATCCCGCCCTCGCTGATGTCGATCGTGGTCAACGTTTCGGGAGTTCCCGAGACGGTGCGCCAAAATCCGGTCAGCGCCGCAGGCACGCGTCGGTAGGACCGACAACTGTGACCGTACAGCTGGACCTGGTTCTTCCCGTTCGACTTCGCGACGTACATCGCGCGATCCGCATGCCGCACGAGTTCGGCGGCGATCGCAGCATCCGCTGGAAAGGTCGCTACGCCGATGCTCATCGTCACCCGGACCGTCGTCGAGTCGGGAAGCGCGAACTCGTGGCTTTCGATCCGCGATCTCAGTCTCTCGGCGACGAGCTGGGCACCGACCTTCGGTGTCGACGGCAGGATCAAGGTGAATTCCTCCCCGCCATAGCGAGCCGCGAGATCGAGTTTGCGTAACCCGGTCGAGATCAGGCAGGCGATGGAGACGAGCACGGAATTTCCGGCGCAATGGCCATGACTATCGTTGAGTTGTTTGAAGTCATCGACATCGAACATCAGGAGCGAGACCGGCTCTCCATAGCGCTGCCCACGACGGAGCTCCTGTTCCACGGCCTCGGAAAAAAACCTGTAGTTGTGCAGACCCGTGAGGTCGTCCCGATACGCAGATGCCCGGGTCTGTTCGAACAGCCGCATTTCGATGATCTTCGGACTGTCGAGCTTGCGGTTGATCTGGAGAAAATAGTCCAGCAGGGCCAGCCGGAGATCGACCTCGCGACCCAGTCGCTCGCTCATGCTGCAACGATGCTGGGCGATCTCACCCCAGCATTGTTTCGCTTCGGCGGCATCGAATCGCAGATGCGAAAGGAGATGAAGTGCGTTGGAGTAGACCACGTCACCGTGATCGCGCTCCAGGGCGGCGACGAGCGATTCGAAGGCGGACGGCGCCGTGCGATCCACGAAGGCGGCTCGATAGAGAGTCTCTCTGATCTCCGGGTGCCAGTCGCTCTTGTCGAGATCCTCCGCCGCGCTATCGATTCCCTCGCTGGCACCGGAGCGGGCGGATTCGATGGTTGCAGTCGACGGTCGGTCTTCAGTTGGCATGGCCCACCGCACTCTTGATGGAACCTGGACAATCTAGGGCCGTCGCCCGTCCTAGGCACGCCGGGCCGATTCGGCCGTCGGCGGGCCACCAGATCGAGGCCTTTTCGGGAACTGAACCGTGCTACCTCGGCATTCCGGCGGACTCGAGGTTTCCGGTCGATCGGGTCTCGTCGAGATCGATCCGCGCCGTCTCCTCGTCGTCCAGACGCAGGGGAACGAGCCACTCGAAATCCTCGTCGGGATTGGAAAACCGCGCGTGAAGTTGCCAGTCCCCGGCGGGGAGGCCGGTCAGGGCAAACCAACCCCGGGAGTCGCAAGTCGTCTGGGCGATCGCCAGTGCCTGAACTCGCGAGGCGTGTCGACCGTGGCGGGCTGCCAAGATCGTCCGTCGCTCCTCCAACAGACGTCGCCGTCTCGCCTTCGCCGCGTCGTGGTCCGCGGCGGCCTTCGAAAAGTTGTCTTGCTGAATCGCACGCGTCGCCTCGCGGTTTGCCGCGTCGATCTCGCGATCCAGTTCGACGAGGCGGACCGACTCCGTCGCCGGATCGGTATCCGTGATCTCGGCCTTGGCGGAGAGAATCGTGATCCGCGTGCCCTCGACGTCGGCCCGTCGAAGCCGGCGGGATTTCAATTGGAGGATGCCTTCGACGCGGGCACGCCCTCGAGACTCGTCGTTCGGAGACGCGAATTCGGACGGGTTCGCCACAGGTCGGTCGCCATCAAGAGTGCGCTTCGAATCCAGCACCCAACCCTCTAGACGCACCCGGACCCAGTCGCCCCGCCGCTCGACAACCTCGACCCTGCCTTCGGGTAGTAACTCGCCTGACGCCTTGTCGGCCACGTCGGATGGGTAGAGCGGCATCCGCTCACGAACCTGCGCCGTGGGTTGGGCTGAGGCCGACTTAGTCAGGCCGAAGGCCATGCAGGAAAGTGCCGATGCTAATCCGATGATCCAGGCGAGTCGGGTCATGTCTCGATCACTCCCCTCTTGAGATGAGAGCACCGACTATGAGTGCTGCTCCCGAAACAGCCGAAAGGCGATGCAACGACGATCATTGATTCCGCAAGAGTATCTCAAGTTAGCGGTTTGATTCCGGACCTCTTGGTAGACCGGAAAATGCCGCGGTTTCGCACCCGAAGATTATTTGAATCTCGTTGACTTGCAGGGAAGCTACCGGTACATATTTCAAGGTTTGGCGGCTCGTCAGCACTAGGTATGCTGGGCTGGACACGATTTCCAGTGCCGGCGCGGGGCGCCGAGGGTCAATTTTCGATAGGGGGAGATTCGGATGCGTAGCAAGTTGTTATGTACTCTGTCGCTGCTGGCGATGACGACGAGCCTGGCCATGGCCAACATGCCGGTTCAGTTCTTCGATCCCAGCGGCAACCTGATCACGGACGCCACCGTGGTCGTCACTGTCCGCGACGCCGACAACAGCTCGGTGACCAAGGTCGTTCTGCCGCCGGATACCGACGGAACCTACGATGCTCCGGTCGCTGTCGGGCAGAAGGCTTCGTTCGAGCTCGTCGACGGCGGGTTCACGCTGAATAGCCCGCGTGGGTTGTCGATCAAGATCGCCGAGAACAACGGCCAGCCGATCCCGATCGTCGTCACGCCCCAAGGCGCGGCGAACGACACCTGCGCCGGCGCCCAGCCGGTGACACTCGGAACGCCTGTGGCCGACACGACGGTCGGCTCCACGGCGGACGGCGCGCCGGTTTGCGGCACGACGAACACCTCGGCGGGCGTGTGGTTCTCGGTTGTCGGTAACGGCAACACGCTGACCGCATCGACCTGCCCCCTCGTGGGAACGCCCCCGGGCTCGGCAAGCTACGACACCAAACTCGGTGTCTTTTGCCTGGATTGCGCTACTCCGACCTGCGTCGGCGGTAACGACGATTCGCCCGGCTGCAACTTCCGCTCGGCGATCAGCTGGTGCTCGCAAGCGGGTTCGACCTACCGCATCCTCGTCCACGGCTTCGGCGCCGGGACGGGCACGTTCAGCTTGAGCGTGTCGTCCGGCACGGCAGCCTGCACGGGTGCGATCAATTGCACGCCGCCCCCGCCGACGGGTGCCTGCTGCTTCACGAGCGAGTGCCCCTACAGCCAGGGTGAGCAGCCTGTCACCTGCGCCGACGGCGTGACGGCCAGCGACTGCACGGCCGGCGGTGGTGCGTATCAGGGCGACGACTCGACCTGCGTCGTTGCGGTTAACCAGATCGACTTGGTGGTGAACCCGGCAGTGGCGATCCCCGACAACCTCCCGGCGGGCGTGAACTCGACGATCGTCGTTGCCACCTCGGCGATCATCGCCGACGTGAACGTCGACATCGGAATCACCCACACCTGGGTTTCGGACCTGATCATCGAAGTCAGCGGCCCGGGTAACGCAATCAGCCAGGGTTTGTGGAGCCAGGTTTGCGGCTCGACGAACAACATCAACGCGACGTTCGACGACTCGGGCACGACGCTGACCTGTGCTCCGATCAACTCCGGCCCGATCGCGAGCGTGTTCGTCGCGCCCGCGGCGTCCGGTGAGGGCCCGCTGTCGGTGTTCAACGGTTCGAACGCACTAGGCACCTGGACGCTGAACGTCAGCGACAACTTCGCCGCTGACCTCGGCACGTTGAACCAGTGGTCGCTGCACATCATCGAAGGCGCGCCGATTTGCCCCGACGTTATCTGCGATCCGACGACGGGTGGCACGGGCGGCTGCGATGAGGACGGCGACGAGGACGAGGACGGCGATCCCCACTTCATCGTGGAGACCGAGATGTCCAACTCCGGAAACGCTCCGGTTGCGCTCGGCGAGCGCACCGGCTCGACCGACACGGGTGCGAACTCCAACAAGGGTGCGCGCAGCCGTGGTCGTTTGAACAGGTAATCACGACAAGACGAATCGGATCCTGACGGGTCCGAGGGATCTTCGAGGCCGT
>JANNRU010000553.1:0-11801 GCA_031401755.1 Acidobacteriota bacterium
AGCGCCAGCACCAGCGGGATCGAGGACCAGAACCGCTCGCCGACTGCCTCGAGATGGGAATGATGCGTGCGCGCGCCGCTGTCGCGGGCGATCGTGATCAATTCTTCGGTCGCTGATAGCAGTGTCTCGGACGAGCCGCGCACGTGCGCCGTGAACAATCCATCGCGTGCGGCGACGATCCGGGCCAACTCGGTCAATTCGTCGGTCGCGCTGAACATGCCGGGTGGATAGATCAGTCCGACCGACAGACCCCACGCGCCCTCCGTAAGTGAACGCTCGACGGCGGTCGCCATGCGTGAACGCGCCTCGTCTGAGGGCGGTCCCGGGGTCAGTCCCATCGCCGAGATTCGAATTGGACCGTGGGGCGCGAGGGTCCCCACGTTGAGCAGCACGCCGCCCGATTCCAAGCGATCGAGGTAGTCGGCGATCGACAGCGCCGGCGACGCGAGCCCGTCCGGGGTCATCCATCCATTAATTCCGGACAGAATCCTCGCCGCCTCGTCGGTCGCGGGGGCGACTCCCAGTCCGCAGTTTCCGACGATGATGGTCGTCACACCCTGCGCCAGTTTCGCCCCGAGGAGCCGCTGCTGCAGCGCTCGATCTCCGAGCAGGATCAGATCGGCGTGGCTGTGGATGTCGACAAATCCGGGCGACACGACGAGCCCGTCGGCGTCGATCGTCCTCCGCGCGGTCCACGCCTCCGCTGGGCCGATCGAAGCGATACGACCGTCGACGATCACCAAGTCACCGACGCGTTCCGGACCGCCGGTGCCGTCGACGATTCGCCCGCCGCGAATCAGGAGATCGGCTTCGCGCGGTCCGACATCATTACAGGCGAGGGTCAGAGCCGCGATAGCGGCCGCGGCGGCAAGAGCGGCCCTAGCGCTCACGACGCGTGGCGTCCCCGACGGCCCGCGCCTGAGGTGGGGCACCGGACCAGTCATCCTCGGGCAAGACGATTCGTGTCTCCCGATCGCGCGTGTCGGCATGTGACGGCGGTCTCGCGTCCCGTCCGTAGGGATAGGTCGGCATCCCATGGAATGGAACGGGGCCGACTTCGGAAGCTGCGGCGGAGTTTGGATCCATGTCTTTTCCGAAACCGTCCGCAAACACCAGGAAAGTGCGAAGGAAACCCGGAGCCAGAGGTCCCGGGGATTGGAAAACCAACTCGATCTCGTCTCCGTTACGCGTCACCACGAATTGATCGTCGATCTCGCGCATCAGGTCGGCAACGTCACCGAAGGTCGTATAGGCACCGGTGTGCGCCTTCCATGGATACGCGACGGTCGTTCGTTCCGGGTCGTAGGCCTGAGGCTTCCGGCCATCGGCGCTCGTTTCCTTCGGGAAGCCACCGTGACGCAACTCGGCCGAGATCGGCGCGAGTCGTTGCACTCGGAGATCCGGCGAGCGATCGCCGCGCATCACCTGCGCTCGGTCCCAGTAGATACGCATGTTGGTCGCAATCCGCAGGCGAGCATCGCTGGGCACGAGGACCCCTGAAAGATCCACGGCCATCGTTTTCGGCAGGCCGGCGGGGAAACCCATGCGATCGGCGACCGAATTCCAGCCGCCGTTGCCGTCAGCAACGCTCAGCGTCGGCGGGGCGAGCGCGACGCCGGCCTGACGGGCCGCGATGTTTGCGCTGGAGTCCGCGTAATCGATCCAGCCGTCGAGCAAGAGAACCACCAGTTCATTCGGATCGATCGGCCCGAGATCGATCTCGATAGAATGCGGGGTGGCGTAGCCCTTGAAACGGACCAATGTGAAATTCTCGACGTAGCGCCGGTCCAATTCCTGCAACAGCTCGGTGAGATCGCTGCCGTCGTCCACACTTCGAGCCGCGAGAATCGGCCGAACGTCCGCCGAGGCGAAGAGCCGGAATGCGGGCCACGGTGGACCTGGCATCAACCGCTCGTTGGGGTAGACCTGAAGCTCCGACGGATGGTCGATCGCGACGAGCACCGCGGAGTCGAACCACAGGACCTCCTCGAGCTGGTTGTTCATGCGCACACGCAGGTGGCCTTCGTCCGTCTCATCGAGCCCGCCCGGCTCGATCCGTACATATTCGTCGGTGTCCGGATCACTGAGCAGGTCCGGGGCGTGTCGATAACCGATCGCGGAGCCACCGAGGAAGTCGGTAACGAACTTCCATCCACCCTCACGCCACACGTAGAGTAGTGGGCAGGAGGTGCCTTTGCGGTCGAGCTGCGCAATCTCCGTTCGTCGCCCAGAGTCGAGGCGGATCTCGTCTTGCAAGACGCCGCTCGGCCACAGGTAGCGCGCGGAGTCGACGCCGGATCGGTCACCCAGGCCGGCGATCAACGGCAACGGACGCACGATCTCGAACTTCTGACGCAGTGCGCCGGCGAGCACTTGGACTTTCGCGCCAATCCCGAACCGGTTGTCCCCCACGCCACGACTGTCGAGCGCGACCCAGCGGTGACGGTTGCCTCCTTCGTTCGACGCGAGGACGATCCGGTTCCCGGAGGTCAGCACCAGATCCGAGTCGCCATCGGCGTCGGCGTCCATCGCGACGAGCGGCATCGAATTCGCGATCGCGCCTGCCAGTTGAAGGCCCGCCGCCGACCAACGTGACGCGCCGAGAGATCGGAGCAGCTGCGGCGCCCCATCGGTCGAGCCGGTCACGATGTCGAGATAGCCGTCGTTGTCGTAATCGAATACGACGACACCGGTCGCGGCGCTGTCGGTAAGCGGCCGCTCGGCCGCCGGTCGTTCGGCGGCGGAAAACCGGCCGGATCGGCTTCGAGCGATGCGTAGTCCGTTCGCACCGCCGAGCGCAAGATCCATCGAACCGTTTTTGTCCAGATCGGCGATATCGAAATTCGAGGAGTCGCCAATTCCCGAGTCCAGGCCCGCCTGGACGGTCACATCGACGAAAGTTCCGTCGCGCTCGTTCGAGAACAGCCGGACGCCGCTCGCGAGTCCCACCAGAAGGTCGATGTCTCGATCGTTGTCGGTGTCCGAAAACGCGATACGGAACGGTCCTGTCGCGCCTTCGGGAAGCTCAAAACCATGATCCCGGGACGGCAGGAGGCGGAAGCGACCGGTGCCGTCGTTCGTCGCGAGTCCGCAGCCCGGAGGCGAGCTCGCCCAGCAGAGGATCAGATCGAGATCACCGTCGTGGTCTCGATCGCACAGCGCCAGCGTCGGTCGCGCCCCGCCGGATCGCGCGGCGAGGCTCGCCGAATCTTCGAAGACGGTCTCAGCGGTCCAGGCGAGTTGACCGCCCTCGCGCCGCAGCGCGGTCTGCGGATATCCAGACGATCCGTTGGAAATCCAGCCAACCAGATCGGACAGGCCATCGTTATCCAGATCCCCGGCGACGAGGGCCACCGGGCGCCCATTCGTTGGGGCGGGCAGGACGTTGCTCGTCGCTCCAGCCGCGCTCAGAACGGCGATCGAGCCGTCCTCGGCGGTGGTGAACAACTGGGGTCGCTCACCCCAGCGCGGAACGGACACGGTCCACGGTGCGCCTTCGCCCGCCAGAATTTCGGCCACCACCCGGAAGGTGACTTCGATCGCCGGGGGCGCTGGGACGACGTCTCCGGGATAGTCGACTCCAATTCCGTAACGCCCCTGCTCGCCATACTGACTACCGACCGCCTCGTCCAGACCCGATCGCGCCCGAATCACCTGGGAACGCGCGATCATCTCGGCGCCCGCGTCGTCTCGGCCGGCCCGCAGCAGCAACCGGCCCAATCCGTAGAGGCTCGATACGTGCCCTGGATCGATCGCCAGTGCCGCGCGGAGTGCGCGCTCGGCGTCGGCTTCACGGCCCATACGGGCGAGCGCGGTTCCGAGGAAGTACTGAGCATGCAGATCTTCCGGGTCCTGGCGAGCCACCCGTTCGAATTGTTCGGCTGCGCGTGCGAACTCGCCCCGGTTGTCCTCGATCAGACCGAGGTTGTACAGCGCGGAGGCGAACTCCGAGTCGCGCTCCAGCGCCTGTCGGAGACTTCGCTCGGCTTCTTCGATTTCGCCCCGCTGGATCAGTGCGATTCCGATGTTCGTCCGTGGAATTGGGTCGTTCGGTCGGCTGGCGAGTGCCAGCCGAAATTCGGCCTCGGCCTCGGCCCATTTCTGCTGCCCGAGAAACGAGGTTCCGACCGTGTTGTGCCGGATCGCCTCCTCATCGATCGGCGTCGCGGCTGGGTCGGCGCAAGTCACTGCGGAAACCAGCAGTAGAGCGAGCGCAAATGCTCTATGGCGGACGGACCACCGGGCGCCGACGCGGTGCTGAACCTTCAATTTGAAACCTCCGGGAGCCCCCACATTATCGCGGATCGATCGGGATGCGTCGACCACGGAGCTAGGCGATCGCGGGGCTATAATCCATCGCTCAACCGCCCACCCGTCGTGGGTTTGCCTCGTCGGAGGTGATTCTTGGCAATCGAATATTCGGACCTCGATCGAGTTCGCGCCCTGGAACCGCCACGAGTTCCGGAAATTCTCGACCGTGATCTGGTCGCCTCCCGCTGGCTCGAGCGCGGAACACCCGAACCCACCCCCGATGGGGACGAGATTCGCGACTGCTTTCCCAAGACTCATGGGCGTCCCGTGGTGGAACTGGTGGTGGGCCTCGAACCGGACGCGGCATCGCGTCCGCTGCGCGCGGGAGTCGTGCTCAGCGGCGGTCAAGCGCCCGGCGGGCACAACGTGATCGCCGGCCTATTCGACGGCTTGAACGTGCTCGCGACTGGATCGCGGCTCTACGGTTTTCTGGGCGGCCCGCGCGGAATCTTCGACGCTCGATGCCGCGAACTCGACGCGACGACGATTGCGCCATTTCGAAACGCCGGTGGTTTCGACATGCTCGGATCGGGTCGGGACAAGATCGAGACCGACGAACAGTTCGACGCTTGCCTGCGCACCTGCGAAACGCTCCAACTGGACGGACTGGTGGTGATCGGCGGCGACGACTCGAATACGAACGCCGCGCTGTTGGCAGAACGATTCGTGCATCGCGGGCATTCGACGACGGTAGTCGGCGTGCCCAAGACGATTGACGGCGACCTGAAAGGGGGCGGGATCGAGGTTTCGTTCGGGTTCGACTCGGCGACCAAGGTCTACTCCGAGCTGATCGGCAACATCGCCCGCGACGCACGAAGTGCCGGCAAATACTGGCATTTCATTCGCTTGATGGGTCGCAGTGCTAGTCACGTGACGCTTGAGTGTGCGCTGATGACCCGTCCAAACCTGGCACTGATCGCCGAGGAGGTCGAGGCACGCGGGCGCACGATCGATCAAATCGTCGTCGAGATCGCAGCACTAATCGAAGAGCGCGCCGCTCAGGGGCGGTTCCACGGTGTCGTATTGGTCCCGGAAGGTCTCGTCGAGTTCGTACCCGAGATGCGCGATTTGATCTCCGAACTGAATCGAGTCCTGGCTGCCGACGCCGAGTTGGCGGCGACCGCAGCGACAAGTCCCGCGGGCGAGCAGCGTCTCGTCGAGCATCTCACTGAACGGTCGGCCCGGTTGTTCGGCGCGCTACCGCAGAAGATTCGACGTCAGTTGCTCTTCGACCGCGATGCGCACGGCAACGTCCAGGTCAGTCGGATCGATACCGAGTCGCTGCTCATCGGCCTCGTCGGCGCGCGGCTCGATAGTTCGCGCGCGGCTGGCCGCTACACCGCCCGCTTTCAGGCGCTGGGGCATTTCTTCGGGTACGAAGGGCGAGCGGTCCAGCCGACCCGCTTCGATTCGAACTACACCGCCGCTCTCGGCCGCGTCGCGGCGGCGCTGATCCGTCAGCGCCGAACCGGCTACCTCTGCGGACTGCGCGGGCTGGCCGGAGCCCCAGAGACCTGGACGCCGATCGGCGTGCCGCTGACCTCGTTGATGCGCATGGAGACGCGAAAGGGAAAACGAGTCCCCGTGGTGACGCGTGCGCTCGTCGCCCTGAACCGCGAACCGTTTCTCAATTTCGCGAGGATGCGAGAGAGTTGGGCGGCCACGGATCACTACCTGTTCCCCGGACCGATCCAGTTCTTCGGGCCATCAGAGATCGCGGACGCGCCGACGGTTTCCTTGAGGTTGGAGTACCCGGTGCCGGCGGAGTGAGCGCCAAGCTTGCTTGGTCGAGTGGGCCGGGCGGCGGAGGTCCTTCCGGTGCTGCATGCAAGCGGTGCTTACGCGTGCCGTGCAGATGCGAACAGGCCGCAGTGCGCGAACCTGCGGAGCACGACATCCGCGTCCAGATCGAGCGCGCGGGACGCCGAGGCAAGACCGTGACGATCGCGGGTCCCTTGTTCATGGCTCGGGAGCAGGCCGAGGATCTGCTCGCCGGGTTGAAACGGTCCTGCGGCTGCGGGGGAACTCTGCGGTTCGCCTCGGACGGGTCTGGTTCGTGGATCGAACTGCAGGGCGATCTGGCGCAACCGGTCGTCGAACGGCTGAACCGAAGCGGTTTTCGCGCGCGTCGCACGGGGAAGTGACCGCGGCGCCCGGATGAGCGCCGCGGTCGGTCGCTTCTCGATTCAGTACTTGTAGTGATCCGGCTTGAAGGGTCCATCGGGCGCGACCCCGATGTACTTCGCCTGTTCCGCTGTCAGGCGTGTCAGGTGGACGCCGAGCTTTTCGAGGTGCAGTCGAGCGACCTCCTCGTCGAGCCGCTTTGGCAGCATGTGCACGCCTTTGCCGTAGCTCTCCGCCTTGGCGTGCAATTCCAATTGGGCCAGGACCTGGTTGGCGAATGAGGTCGACATGACGAAGCTCGGATGTCCGGTGGCGCAACCCAGATTGAGGAGCCTGCCCTCGGCCAGAACCATTACGCTGTGACCATCAGGAAACCGCCATTCGTCGTACTGGGGCTTGATGTTGATCCGCTCGATACCGGGGACCTTCTTCAGGCCGGTCATGTCGATCTCGTTGTCGAAATGGCCGATGTTGCCGACGATCGCCTTGTCCTTCATGCGCGACATCATTTCGGCCGTGATCACGTTGAAGTTACCGGTCGCGGTGATGAAGATGTCGGCCGTGCTCAAAGCCCGTTCCACGGTCGTGACCTCGAAGCCCTCCATCGCCGCTTGCAGGGCGCAGATCGGATCGATCTCGGCGACGATGACCCGCGCGCCCTGGCCGCGTAGCGATTGCGCGCAACCCTTTCCGACCTCACCGAATCCGCAGACCACCGCGATCTTGCCGCCAATCATCACGTCACTCGCCCGGTTCAGGCCATCGATCAGCGAATGCCGGCATCCGTAAATGTTGTCGAACTTGTGCTTGGTCACCGAGTCGTTGACGTTGATCGCAGGAAAGAGGAGCGACCCTTCTTTTTCCATCAAGTACAGCCGATGGACGCCGGTTGTCGTCTCTTCGCTGACCCCGCGAACGCTGTCTACGATCTGCGTCCAGAAGCCGGGGTGCGCAGCGAGGTCGCGCCGAAGCAGGTCGAGCACGTAGCTCCACTCCTCCGAGTCGTTCGCCGGATCGAACGCGGGAACGGAACCCTTGCGCTCGAACTCGACACCCTTGTGCAGAAGTAGAGTCGCGTCTCCGCCGTCGTCGACGATCAGCGTCGGTCCGGAGCCGTCCGGCCAGACCAGCGTCTCTTTCGTGCACCACCAGTACTCCTCGAGCGTTTCGCCCTTCCAGGCGAAGACCGGGACACCGCGCGGCGCCTGCTGCGTACCGCTCGTACCGGAGCGGCCGACCACGACCGCCGCCGCAGCCGGGTCCTGAGTTGAAAAGATGTTGCACGAGGCCCAACGTACGTCGGCGCCCAGGTCAACCAGCGTTTCGATCAAGACGGCCGTCTGGACCGTCATATGCAGGCTTCCGGCGATTCGGGAACCTGCCAGTGGGAACTTCCCGGCGAATCGTTCCCGCAGCGCCATCAGTCCGGGCATTTCCTGCTCGGCGAGGCGGATTTCGCGCCTTCCGAGCTCGTGCACTCCGAGGTCGGCAACTTTGTACGGGGATCGGCCGGCTTTGACGGCTGCGTCGAACGCGTGCAACTGCTCCTTCACATCTGATCGCATCGGTCTCTCCTTAGCTTGGTGACGGTTGAAGACGCTCAGTCGGGTCGCGGTCCTGGCTCGGCGGTGCCCGCCTGACGAACGGCGGTGGCGGCGAATAACGGGGGTCCGCTCGCCGAGGATTCGAGGGGAAGGTCGATGAAGGTCATCAGATCCATGCCTGCAGCGCGAAGCCAACGTTCGACCCGCGGTCGGGAAAAACCAAGCCAGACGTGTCCCATCCGCGCCTGGAAGTCGGTTCGCTCGTGCGGTGACATGTCGACGATCAGCAGTCGTCCACCCGGACCGATCGCGCGCGCCGATTCTTGGATCGAACGCCCCGGGTCGCCAGTATGGTGCAAGACGAGGATCATCGTCGCGGCGTCGAGCTCGCCATCGGCGAGCGGCAGACTCTCCAGCGCCCCGCGTCGGACCTCGACGTTCGAGTGTTTAGCAAGTCGGCTCCGGGCCGCCTCGAGCATGTGCGGCGAGTCGTCGATCGCGACGACTCGCTGGGTCAGCGAGGCCAGCAACTCGGCGACCGCACCGGTTCCGCAGCCGAGGTCTCCGATCGTCCAGTCCTGTCGGAACAGTGCGAGGAGCGCGAGGAGTT
Source organism: Acidobacteriota bacterium (assembly GCA_031401755.1). Taxonomy (GTDB): domain Bacteria; phylum Acidobacteriota; class Polarisedimenticolia; order Polarisedimenticolales; family Polarisedimenticolaceae; genus JANNRU01. The sequence continues at coordinate 8,590 of JANNRU010000553.1, forward strand.
GGAAGCGATCTCCGAACATCGCTTCGCGCGTGCGATCCCAAGAGTCGGCAGCCTCGGAGAAAAAGGTCTTGGACCGCGAACTGCGGCCGACGAGCACGCGCTCCAGCCGGACGGCGTCGTCGCGGCTCTCGGAGAGCGCCCTGAACTCTGGTCCGAGCACGGCCCAGAGGCGAGCGGTCGCGTCTCCCCATCCGTCCTCGGCGGTCGAATACAGGCGATTCGTGCTCTCGCGCCTCGATCGGACCCAGCCGGTGTCGGCAAGGACTCGCAGGTGCCGGCTCACGGTCGATTGAGGCAAGCTCAACACTTCGCGCAGTTCGGTCACGGTCAACTCCCGCCCATCTTCGAGCGCCAACACGATTCTTCCCCGAATAGTCTCGGTCAACGCACCCAGGCCTACGAGGACCGACCGGGCATCCACTGATGAAATATCCGTCAATCCGGCTCTAAGAATATATTGACTGGGGCGATCGCGCCACCGAAACTGATTGGAAAAACCTTCTCGTTGTGCTAATTTCTGGCCAAGCGCGCCGGCTCAGACTGCTAAACCCTTGACGGCGGAGCGATTTTTATCGAAGTTCCCACGGAAGAACTTCCAATAGTTTAAAACTTGACCAAACGCGAAAAATCGGTTTTCACGACATTCGAGGCGGCAAAACTCTGCCACGTCTCGCCGCTGTCGATCATCAACTGGGTCAATGCCGGACGTCTGCCCGCGTTCCGGACTCCGGGTGGACATCGACGCATCCGCCGCGAGGACCTGTTGAAGTTCATGCGAGACGGGGGAATTCCGCTGCCCGAGGGAATCGGGGACGAGGAAGGCCGGCGACGCATCCTCGTCGTGGATGACGAGGGGCTGGTTCGGAACATCCTTTCGGACTATCTGTCAACGCGACCGGATGCCAACTACGAAGTGCTCACCGCGGCGGACGGGTTTGAGGCCGGTCGGTTGGTGGCGTCGAGCCGACCCGAATTGGTGCTGCTCGACCTTCGGATGCCCGGCCTTGACGGCTTTCAGGTCTGCCGTACGATCAAGGCCGATCCGGACACCGCGAACACGATTGTCATCGCCATGACCGGCTATTTTTCGTCCGAAACCGAGGCCAAGATCCTCGAGTGCGGGGCGATTCGGTGTTTTTCGAAGCCGATCGATCCCAACGCACTCTCGGATTACATCAACGGGTTATTCAACCGACCGAGCGGTCCCAAGCACCGCCGACGGATTTCCCCGGCGTGAGTGCGGTCCGGGCCGCTCACGGGCTCGGGCAGCCGAGGGTGAGCGTTGCGCCCGAGTTCGAGGCGCAGAATCGGACCTCGGCCGGGTTTAGACTACAAACACCGAACGTCCAGTTGCACTGCACCGTTCGGAGGCTGTTCAGGTCCACCACGAGGTAGCTGACCCGGCCAAGAGGCAGCAGGGCCGCGGTCGGGCCGAGATCGAGTGTGATCTCGGTATTCCCGGAAGAGTGCGTTCGGCCGACCTGCTCCCCGCAGGCCGCGCCAATCAGGGAGTAGTCGCCAGCCTTCGCCTGGTCGAGGTTCGGCACCGCGACGCAGTTATCCGCGATGTCGGCGATGCCGTCCGCGTCGCTGTCGAGGAAATTGCCGACCGCGGTGCCGACCAAACAGGCGTCGCCAACCCCGTCTCCATTGGAGTCGCTCTGGGATGGGTTGGGGGCGAGCGGGCAGTTGTCATCGCAACCGATTCCCGGCTCCGAGCACGGGTTGTCGAATGCGGACCCGGAAACATCACCGTCGTTGGGTACCCCGTCTCCGTCCGAATCCCCGACGACCGGGATGATGAAGGGTACCGCTCGTCGCAGCGTCATGGAGAAACGAAGGTGGACCCGGGCATCCCTCGGTGTCCCGTCGTCGATCTCGAGGACGATTCCCTGGCTGCATTTCCCGCCAGCCGCCGGAGGCGTCAGCGACGTGTCGAGCACGATGCACGAGTCGCCGCCCAACAGGTCGATGCTGTCGGCGAACCCTTCGAGGTCCAGAGTCGCCTGGGTGACAGTCCACTCCGCGACCTGAATCGAACCCGCCGCGAAAACACTTTGAGAGGCTAGACCTGGATCGACGAACACAACCCGTGTGCTGCCGATGTCATCGAAAATGTTGGGATCTTCGGAGGTGCTACAGCCCAGAGCGGCGAGCGTAATCCCTGCAAGCACGAAGCCGAGGGAGCGCATCCCCCGAAGCGCGGTCATCTTGGATCACTCGAATCGGATGGCATCGCGGAGCAAGTCCTCAAGGTCCTCTTGCGACATGCCGTTCATGCAAGTCGCCAGGAGCCCGGCGTCTACCCGGATTCGGACGGGGGCTTCCGATCCCACGCCGACCACAATCCGGGGCGGCACTGGGTAAAGGTCACTCAGGTTGGTCTCGGCGAATGAGCATACGGATAGTGGCCCGCATTCGGAGGCCGAGACCGACGGTCGAGTCCGCAGGCCCTGGAGAGTGAAGCTCACGAGATCCCACGTCCCGGCAGCAAGTCGAACCTCGAATTCGGTAGCGGTCCCTTCGCCGACGCACCGGCCAACCCCCGCCAAATCGAAGCTCGTCAACGGCACCGGAATCACGGCCAATTCCTCCTCGTCGCTGACCCGCCGGACCGTGAACGCGTTCAATGAAGTCTGTACACAGCACAGACCAGACTGGTTTTCCGGCTCCAAGTCAAATTGGATCGCTGCGGTTTCCGGATTGAGTGGATCGCTGTTGGTGCAGCCGAAACCGGCTGCGATCACCAAGACGACCGAGGCCAAGAGCCCGATCAAGGATCGACGCATCGCCCTTCCTCCTTGAGCCGCAATCCGATGGACAAAATACCCCGAAAAACCGCACAGCCGCCCACTATAAACGAACCCCTGCGGGGCGACAACCGCGCTCTGCGATCAGGAACCCGGTGTGGCGCTCGGGTCGTTTCCGGCTGGGGGCACGGTCGCCTCGAGAACCGAAACGTCGAGGATGCGGGCGTCCTCGACGGGTTTGAACGGGAACTCCGATCCCGTCGAAGCGACCGGAAGCCTCGAGATGCTCTGGACGATGTCCAGGCCGCGGACAACTCGACCGAACACGGTGACCTGACCGGACCACGTGGGCTGCGGCCGCAGCAAGATCATGAACTCGGAGCCGTTCGCGGGAGGAGCGGCCCCGACCGGTTTCGCCAACAGGGACCCGGCGACAGGCCGAAGCGACGACGGCTCGGCGGG
>JANNRU010000554.1:0-2537 GCA_031401755.1 Acidobacteriota bacterium
GGTGGGTGCTGGCGCATTCGGATGGACTGAAACACTATCTTGCCAGTGTGCCCAACGTGTCACTGGTTTCGAGCAAGGAACCGCTCTCGCTCTACCGGGTCGCCGTCGACCATTCGTTCTTCGTACAGGGAACCGGCAAGGTGGCGGGGCGTGCTGTCAATCGCATCGACCTGAACGAGCTACAAGGCGATGTCGTCGTCCTCAAGTATCACTATGTACCGGGCATGCGCGCCGACCCAAGTGCCAGGATTGACGGGGTCAAGCTACTAGACGATCCGGAGCCTTTCGTCCGGATTAGCCAGCCACCGGCCTCCGTTCGGTTGTACCTTCCGTGAGCCACGAGCGCCTTCCCTGGAGACCGAAATTCCGGATGATCGTCACCCCGGCGACGATTCTTGCTTCCTCCGCATGGGCTGGATTTCTGCGCGGGCGCTCTGGATTGCTCGTCTTGACGGGCGTGTCGGGACGGCCGATGCCCGTCTTTCGGGTCAAGAATTCAGACGCTTCAACAAGGGGCTAGAGGGTGGATCGCGAAATATACGGTCGCATGCGCGCAGTCGAGGACAATCACTGGTGGTTCCGGGGTCGTCGCGGCATCGTGACGCAAACGCTCGCAGGACTCGGACTGCCGGCAGATAGTGAGATTCTTGACGCCGGCTGCGGCACCGGCGGCAACCTCGACTTGCTGTCCGCATTCGGCGCGACGACCGGGATGGAAGCCGATGACGAAGCACTGGCGTTCGCGTCCGAACGCGGGGGCGCCAGGATAATCAAGGGTTTTCTGCCCGATGGCATGCCGGAGTTCGGGTGCAAGTTCGACCTGGTGGTGTTGCTCGACGTGCTCGAGCACATCGACCTCGACAGGGAGAGCTTGTCAGCCCTGCGCACAGTCATGAAGCCGGGGGCCTACGTGCTGATCACTGTTCCAGCCTACGCTTTCCTGTGGAGCAAGCACGATGAGATTCATCATCACAAGCGTCGCTATGTCAGGTCGAACCTCCAGCGTGTGATCGACGCCGCCGGGCTGCAGACGGTCCGGATGACCTATTTCAACACCGTCCTGTTCCCGCTGATTGCCGCGGTGCGTCTCAAGGAGCGCTTCCTGCCGCCGGACGACGCCATGCAGGAACTCAAAGTGCCCGGCTCGACGGTCAATGGAATCCTCGAATCGGTGCTGCGCCTGGAAGGCCGGCTGCTTCGCCGCATGGATCTTCCGTTCGGTGTGTCCTTGATGGCCATAGCGAGAAATCCCGGATGAATCTCGCATCGATCGCCAGATCGAGCTTCGTGCGATTCGGTTCATTTGGAGCCATCGCGACGTTCATCCACGTTTTGGTCTTCACGATCCTCGTCGAGAAGTTCCAAGTACCCGCGGTAGCGGCATCGATACCGGCGTTTCTGTGCGCAATGTTCTTTTCCTACATGGCGAACAGCAAATGGACGTTTCGAGTGAACGTGGACCATGGCACGCACCTGCCGCGGTACGCCTTGGTGTCGTTGTTCGGGTTGGGGCTCAATACGTTGATCACCTTCGTGGTCGTCAACGTCATGGGGCTGTGGTATGGCTTCGCCCTGATGGCCGTCGTCACCGCTGTTCCGGTGATGACGTATCTGCTGAACCGGCACTGGACGTACCGGGAAGCGATCGCGCGTTGACACGACCGCGCGACGCGTGAATCGGCCGAAGGAACCAGGATGACTTTCGAAATGATGGTTGAATCAGATCGTGGCGGCGATGGATCCGGACAGACCCTGTCCATTCTCGTTCCTGCCTATAACGAGCAGGAAGTCTTGCCCGCGTTCCACGAGCGCATGTCCGCCGTGCTCGCCAACGTGGCAATGGATGTCGAGATCGTCTATATCAATGACGGCAGCCGAGACGGGACGCTGAAGGTTCTCGAGGAGCTGAGAGCACGTGATCCTCGAGTCGCCATCGTCGACCTGAGCCGCAATTATGGAAAAGAGATCGCCATGAGCGCCGGTCTCGACATTTGCAGCGGCGACGCGGTTGTGGTCATCGATGCCGATCTGCAAGATCCGCCGGAACTCATACCGACCCTGATTGAAGAGTGGCGCCGAGGGTTCGATGTGGTCTATGCGCAGCGCATCGTGCGCGAAGGCGAGACGCGCTTCAAGAAGCTGACGGCGCATCTGTTCTATCGATTGATCCAGCGCGTCAGCCGAGTCCGCATTCCAGAGGACACGGGCGATTTCCGGCTGCTGAGTCGCCGCGCGGTCGACAGCCTGAACCTGTTGCGCGAGCAGCATCGATTCATGAAAGGGCTGTTTGCCTGGATCGGATATCCGCAGAAGGCGGTTCCCTACCGTCGAGATCCTCGATTCGCCGGAGAGACCAAGTGGAATTACTGGAAGCTCTGGAATTTCGCGCTCGAGGGCATCACGTCATTTACCGTCGCTCCGCTCAAGATCGCGACCTATGCTGGACTGATCGTGGCGATGCTTTCGTTCATGTTCGGCATCGTCATCATCTATCGCACGTTGGCATATGGAGATCCGGTGCGAGGCTATCCGTCCCT
>JANNRU010000555.1:0-3062 GCA_031401755.1 Acidobacteriota bacterium
AGGACGAATTCAAGATGCTCCCCGATTTCCGTAACTTCGATCCGATCGAGACCGGACAGCCCCTGGCGCGCGATCGGTCCGGAGCTGTGTGTGCAACGGAGCGGGGATTGCTGTTGCTGCCGCTGTATCAGGGTCTCGGGAACGACGGGTTCTTCACCGGACGAGAGGTGCGGCCGGCATGGCTCACGGTCTCTCGGCTGCTCCGGCGGTTGCGCCTGGCCGCCGTGCTTCCGTTACTCCCGGGAGTTCGGCGGCTGCCTGGTCGACCCGCGAGCCTGGTCGTCGATCGACGGGTTGCGCAATTCTGGGCCCTCGAGATCTTGCACCTGCTCGGATACCGCAAGCGTCGGCAGCACGGAAAACTGCTCGAGGTCTCACGCCGACGGTGGGATATCGAGGGGCCATCGCGAGTCGAACTCTAGCGGCCCGCTCAACTCTCGAGCTTGTCGACGATCAGCTCGATCAGTTCCGCTCCGCGTCCGCGGAAGTCGGCGAACGAGTATTCACTCGCGAACCACGTCGTCACCGAATCCTCCTCGCCGGCCTTGTTTCGCGCGAGGATCGCCGGTGAGGACGTCAGCGCCAGTAACCGTTCGAGCACGGCAGAGGCGGCGGGATTCGAAGCCGGATAGACCTCGCGCAAGAATCGGAAGACGAAGTGCACCAGCACGGGGTCGAGATCCTCGGCGATTTGTCGCAAGTCCGCTGCCTGCATCCCGCCGTTTTCCAACCCGCGCAAGAGACGCGTTGCGGCCGCTTTGTCGATCGTACCGTTCAAGTCTTTCCCCTTTCGGGGGGCACGTTACGCCCTCGAGTGATCGGCCGCCATCGGTTGCCGCCGTGCTAGCATAACCGGCCGCAAGGAGGAGATGTTCGTGTCGGACTCCAAGTCGCGATGGCTCTCCGGAAGGCGAATCAACCCGCAACCGATCCGTCGTGGGGTCTCGGCGACCGAGTTGATCGACACGACCTTCCTGGCCTACAACGCGGGGAGACTACGCAAAGCCGCGTTGCTCTACTCAGAGAAGATGCTCGCTCGGGACTGCCGGGTCGTGCTGAGCCTGACGGGAGCCTTGACTCCGGCGGGTCTCGGACGATCGGTGATCTTGCCTTTGATCCGCGCGGGTTTCGTCGATTGGATCGTCTCCACCGGAGCCAACCTTTATCACGACGCCCACTTCGGGCTCGATCTGGCGATGCACGAGGGCCGCGCCGATCTCGATGACCGAACGCTGCGCGAGGACGGGATCGTTCGAATCTACGACATCCTGTTCGACTATAACGTCCTCTTGCAGACCGACGCCTATCTGCGCGAGGTGATGGGTGCTCCTGAGTTCCAAAAGTCGATGGCCACCGCCGAGCTGCATTATCTATTGGGTAAGTACCTCGCGGCGCGCGAGGACCAGTTGACAATCGAAGACACGTGCGTGCTGTCCACCGCCTATCGTTGCGGCGTGCCGTGCTACGTCTCGTCACCTGGCGACTCGTCGATCGGGATGAACGTCGCCGCCTTGGCGCTGGAGGGACGCGGCCCGCGCATCGACGTCTCGCGCGACGTGAACGAGACCGCCGCGATCGTCTACGATGCCAAGCGCTCCGGTGGCAGCTCGGGAGTCCTGATCTTCGGCGGCGGATCGCCGAAGAACTTCGTGCTGCAGACCGAACCCCAGATTCAGGAGGTTCTCGGCCTCCAGGACGACGGACACGATTATTTCGTCCAGATCACGGATGCCCGGCCGGATACCGGCGGATTGTCGGGGGCCACGCCCGGAGAGGCCGTTTCCTGGGGCAAGGTCGATCCGGACAAGCTCCCCGACAGCGTTGTCGTCTATTGCGACACGACGATCGCCGCCCCGCTGCTTACCGCCTTTGTACTCGAGCGGAACGAGCCGCGACCGCTGCGCCGACTCTACGACCGGCGCGAGGAGTTCCTCGCACGGCTCGAGCAGGACTACAAGGCGAAGAACCGCTGACGACGCCGGTCTGCCGGCGCCGGGTGAAGCTCAACGGACTTCCCAGGTGTTCCCGCCAGCGATGACTCGCTGCAGATCGCTCGTTCCGCGAGCGGCGACCGCCGCATCGAGTTGGGTGCGCGTCGCCGCGTCCAACGTCGGGGCCTCGATCCGACGCAGGATGCCAACGGGCACTGGAAATTCCGGCGGCTGCATGTCGGCGAGCATGGCCGTGTAGGCGAGCGGACCGCGCTCGTCATGGACCAGGAGATCCGACTCGCTGATCCCTGCGCCGAGCGCAACGACCTCCGGCGTGAGTCCACGCAGACGAATTCCGTACTCGCCGCTCTTGCCGAACACGAGTGGTTTGCCGTGCTCGAGCACCAGGATTTTCTCGTCGCGCGTCGCTTTATCCCGTAACCCTTCGAAGGCGCCATCGTTGAAGATGTTGCAGTTCTGATAGATCTGGATGAACGAGGTCCCGCGATGCGCCTCGGCGGCGACCAACGTGTCCTTGAGGTGCGGCGCGAATACGTCGATCGTGCGCGCGAGGAACGTCGCGCCGGCCCCCAGGGCCAGGGAGAGCGGCTGGAAGGGCCGATCGACGGTGCCCAGGGGTGAAGACTTTGTCCGCTTGCCCACCTCCGAGGTGGGCGAATACTGACCCTTCGTCAGGCCGTAGATCCGGTTATCGAAGAGCAGGACGTTGATGTCCAAATTTCGGCGCAGCAGGTGGATCAGGTGGTTCCCGCCGATCGACAGGCCGTCTCCGTCGCCGGTCACTAACCAGACCGAGAGTTGGGGCTGGGTTAACTTGATCCCGGTCGCCACCGCAGGGGCGCGACCGTGAATCGTGTGGAAGCCGAAGGTGTTCATGTAATAGGGCATTCGACTCGAGCAGCCGATGCCCGACACGACGACCACGTTCTCGCGGACGAGCCCGAGTTCGGCGAAGGCCTGCTGGGTCGCGGCGAGGATCGCGTAGTCGCCACAGCCAGGGCACCAGCGGACTTCTTGATCTGTTGCGTAGTCCTTCTTGGTCAGTGTCAGAGACGGCGCGTTCATCAGGAGGCCCCTCCGGTCATCTCGAAGATTTTTTCCTGAATCTCG
>JANNRU010000556.1:0-5542 GCA_031401755.1 Acidobacteriota bacterium
GCAAGGCGCGTGACGTGCGAACCGTCCGCTGGAACGGGTTGTTAGACGGCTGCTCACAAATGACTCCGTCGCAAACCAACCTCGGCGAGCGCGGCCCGCGTAAGGATTAGGGCCCACGCGGTCGCCGCTGCGCCAGCAGCCACGTATAGAAATAGCGCTGCCGACGAACCATACCTGAGCCACACAAAGAAGCCTAGGCACGCTCCCAGCATTCCGCCCGCAATCGCATAGATAGTGGCTCGCCAACGGTCGTGGAACGCATACCGAATTGATCGCACGCTTAGTTGGGCAACGGCTGGAAGATAGAGGATAGCGGTGTAGGCGGGAAGCGCGGAGATCGATGCCCGCCATGCCACGAGCCAGAACGCTTCCCGCGGAATCTCGCGCCCAAAGCAATAAGTGCTCGGGAACAGTCGATCCATTACAGGATGAACCGGTAGCATCATGACATCGATGAGCCGAACCGACGCGTGAGTGAGAGGCAACACGATCAGACCACCAAGCGCGAGAGCCGCAACCGCCGCAATTCCCAAACGGATGAAGAAACGCTTTGCGCTTCGTCGCATTCTGCCTCTGGCCGTCTAACGAATTCTTCACCTGCGGGAACGACGCTTGCGCAAGCAAGCGGCGTGACCGTCAGGTGCAAGAAACGGTTGGGCAGCACGGCACTCATTCACGATCGCCGCCGCGGCGACCACGCCTTCCCGTCCCTTGCTGGTTTTGTTTCGCACGACCCGAGTCTACGCCGAACGAGCCGTCCTGAGAAGCCCTGATCGAACAGGGTCGCGACTTTCTAGCCGCGGGAATCATCGACCCAAGCGGGACTCGGCGGTTGGAAGCTTGCGCGGGCACGGCCCCCACGCGGGCCGCCCCGTCCAGTCAACCTGGGATCTCGCTGCGGTTAGAGCCGACCCATCGCGCGACCAGCGATCGACGGCACCTGCTGACTTCGATTGCCCACGCAAGATCCCATCAGAATTCTTCGCTGTACTTGTCTGGCCAACTCAAATTCGACGCATGCCTGGAATAACGCCGAAACACCGGCGCAGAATAACGGTTATCGCGACCTGCGACCAGCATCGTAAACTCCCTCGCAACAACGAGATAGCACCATCGCAACCGTGAGGCCTGCTTTGATCGGCTGCAGCGGCTCGCAGCGTATTGGGATAAGAGTAGCGCGCCATGTTGATCCCGTTATCTATCGAGCGGGCTGCGAACCCCGAGCCCACCGCGGTTCAGAACGTGGGTATAAATCATCGTCGTGGCCACGTCGCTGTGGCCGAGGAGTTCCTGGATGGTTCGGATGTCCTGGCCGGCCTCGAGCAGGTGGGTCGCGAAGGAGTGCCTGAACGTGTGGCACGTCGCGGGTACGGGGATCCCGGCTCAGCGCACGGCCTCCTTCACCGCCCGCTGGAGGACCGATTCGTGCAGGTGGTGGCGACGGGGCCGTCCTGTCTCGGGGTCAACGTACGGGCGTGAGGCGGGAAACACCCACTGCCATCCCCACGTTCGGTCGGCGTTGGGGTACTTCCGCGCGAGAGCATAGGGCAGTTCGACCCTGCCGAGTCCCAGTTCGAGATCGCGTTGGTGGAGGCGGCGGACCCCCTCGAGGTGCTGCCCCAAGGCCGCGGCGACCTTGTCCGGGAGGACGGTCACGCGGTCCTTTCCGCCCTTGCCTTCACGAACCGTGATCCGGCGCCGGTCGAAATCGATGTCTTTGACGCGGAGCCGGGCGCACTCCATGAGCCTCAGACCCGCACCGTAAAGGAGGGAGGCCTGGATCCAGACGACGCCCCGCAGGTTGCTCAGAACGGCTTGCACCTGCTCTCGCGTGAAGACAACCGGGGGCCTGACGGTGTGTTTGGCGCGCACGATGTCATCGAGCCAGTCGAGATCCTGGCCGAGAACGTGTCGGTACAGGAACAGAATCGCAGCCAGCGCCTGGTTTTGAGTCGAGGCGCTCACACGACCCTGGACCGCCAGGTGCGAAAGAAACTTGGTGATTTCGGGTTCGCCCATGTCGCGAGGGTGGCGCTTCCCGCTGAAGAAGATGAACCGCCGGATCCAGCCGACATACGCCTTTTCGGTGCGCAGACTGAGGTGCCGGGCGCGGATGGCGGCATGGACCTGGTCGAGAAGGCGGGGCGCCCGTGGAACAGGGGCGGTTGCCTCTGCGAGGGCGAATCGCGCTTCCATGTTGTTCGGATGGGACGACCCCGCGTAGGGGTCGGCGACGTGATCGGAACTCCGAGCTTTCAGGAGCAAAGACCTGCCGCCATGGAGGCGGGAAGGTCTCGCCCCGTGGGATTCCTGGCAAAAGTTGTCCGCTGGAGTCGGGAGCCGACTCTGCGCTCTCTGCGCGATCATGCAGTTTCCCCTCTCTCGTCAAGAAGGAGGCTGGGGTGACCATACGCCGCCGCGGCGGCGAGCGTCAAGACCGCGGCTCGGAATGCCGCGACGCTTTTTCTGCGGATGCCGGGCAACGGGTCGGGGCCGGTCGGATCCGAGCCCAACCCGACGGATCGTGTGGAACTCCAAACAAGCCGCCGTTCCGTTCTCTCTCTGGTACGACCCCGGGTCCAGCGTCCGATAATGAATTAAGGCTTTCTGTCGCGCAACGCCGCGACAGAGAGTCCTGTTGAACTCAATCCGCCGGTCGATTCTACCTGGGGATTCGATCAGGCTTCGATCACGGGTTTGGCGTCGATCGTTGGCGTTGGCGAGGCGTTGGCTGCGTCTTGGCGGCAGCGAATGGCTCGCCGCGGAGCACGACGAGCCTGCGGAGGGTCCGTTCGTCGGTGGGACAGCGGTTCCGTATCGAGCAGAGCAGGCTTCGGCCGCGTGGCGTCGACAGGGGGTCGTCCACTTCGGGATTGATCGCGTGGGTCAGGTGGAGGCTCACGGCCTCTGCACCGGTGGCGCGCGCGGTCTGGCTTCGCGCCGGTGGTGCGGGGTGAGGTCGGCGACGACCGTCATCCGGCCGAGGCGGCAGACTGGGCAGCGGTCGTTCGATGCTGGAGGCTCGGTATCGCGGGGTGAGTCTTCCGGGTCTCGATCGACCTCCGCCGTTTCTTGCGCCTGCCGCAGGAGTGCCCGCGCGCGCTCGAGCGCGTCGCGACAGCGCGGGCTGAACAATCCGTAGTAGCGGACCTTGGTGAAGCGATGCGGCAGCACGTGTTGCAGGAACCGCGAGATGAACTGATCGGCCGAGAGGATGCAGCGCCGGAGTTGACCCGAGTGGCTGTCGCGATAGCGGAACGTCACCCGCTGGAGGTCGAAGCTCTCCAGTCGGGAGTTGGAGATCGCGACGCGGTGCACGTAGCGGGCGACATACAAGAGAGCCCGTTGACCCTCACCCACGTGCCGGCAGTGCACGACCCATTTCTTGGTCCACGTCTTGGGAGGAATCGAATCGAGTAGCTTGGCCTGCGCGAGGGCTTGCCGGACCTTGGCCCGGAAGATGACCGACAACGCCCGGCACGGGATGAGGAAATCCGGACGGGCCGGTCGACGCCACGCGTGTCCGTCGCCGGTCAACCCTCCCGCGGTGACCAAGAAGTGGGCATGCGGATGGTAGAGCAGGGTGCGGGTCCAGCTGTGCAGCACCGCGAGCATGCCCGGCCGCGCACCGAGCCAGCGCGGATCGGCGAGAAGCCTCCGCAGCGCTTGCGCGGCGCACGACATGAGGATGCCGTAGACGATCTTCGGGTGGGATCGGGCGAGTGCACGGAGCTGATCCGGGATCGTGAAGGTCACCAGGTAGTAAGGGCCGGGCAACAGTCGGGCTCGCTGCTCGTCGAGCCAGCGTTGCGTGGAGTCGCCTTGACACTTCGGGCAATGACGGTTGCGACAGGAGTGGTAGCTGTACTGCAAGTGGGTGCAGTGATCGCATTGGCGCAGGTGCCCCCCGAGTGCGGGCGTGCGGCAGCGTTCGATGTCGCGCATGACCTCGAGCCAGGAGGACGGAATGCGCGCGCCGAAGCGCTCGCGATAGGCCGGACCAGCCTCGCGGAAGATGTCCGCGACCGCGAGCACGTCGTCGCCGACGGGATCAGAGGTCTTGCATCAGCCGGTTGATCGGATCCTTGGCGGCCTCCCGGACCTCGCGCGTCAGGTGGGTGTAGATCTGAGTGGTGCGCGCGCTGCTGTGGCCCAGGTAGACCTGGATCAGGCGCAGATTGACGCCGACTTCGAGCAGATGAGTCCCGTAGGAATGGCGCAAGGAATGCACGCTCGCGCGTTTCCGGATACCGCTGCTCTGCAGCGCCCGGCGGAATGCACCCCCCACACTGTCGCGAGTCACCGATCGAGCCGGGCCCGACCGTGTCGGTGCCGGGAACAACCAGCTCGGGCAACGATGCGATCTCCATTGCTCGCGCAGGATTTCCAGCGTCCTGGCCGGGAGCGGCACCTGCCGGTCCTTGCCGCCTTTGCCTCGTACATGCCGCACCCTGCGCGCGCCGTCGACGTCGGGGATCTGCAACTGCGCACCCTCGGTGGCACGTAGGCCACACGAATAGATCGTCGTCAAACACGCCCGGTAGACCGGAATGCGCACCTGACCCAGGACCGTCTGCACTTCCTCACGGCTCAAGATCACGGGCAGTCGCTTCCGTCGCGGCGGACGCACGACGTCGAGGATCGTTCAGTTCCGCCCCAGCGTCCGCTCGAACAGGAACTTCGCCGCGCAGAGGGCGATCGTGATCAACTGCCGGGCAGCCTTCTTGACGCTGATCAAATGCAGAAAGTACGCCCGCAACTCCTCCTCGCTGATGCGATCGGGCGGCCGGCGGTAGTGCTCGGCCAGCTGGCGCACGGCAAGAACATAGGCCTGCTGCGTGTTTGCCGACAGGCCCCGCAGTTTCATATCATCGACCCTGCGTTGACGCAGCGGTGTCATGGAGTTCTCCTTCTCGGGCAGGGGTAAGAGGCTGCCCGGCTGAAGGATGCTCCACTGTCCGGGAATCAGGGAGAACGTCGTCGACACCGTTGCGAAAAGCGGCGTTCTCCCGCACTATCCGCCGGCAGGCGGATTGAGTTCAACTCTGATATTACGTCAACTCAAATCCGCAGGAACGCGCACCATTCCACCGCTTGCCGGAGGAGGCGTGCCCCACTCCGATGGAAAAGGTGTCTGTCCCCAATTGTTTCGAGACGGCGGGGTGCGGCGCTTCGCCGGTTGATCGCTCCCAGGAGCATTCCTAAGGAAGCACCGCGTCACGTCCCGGCTCGGCGTCCGGAGCTGACTGCCAACTACCCGCCGGACAATCCGGACGGAGCAGGTAGAAGAAGTCGGCTCCTGCGGGCGGCACCGTCTCGTCGGTGAGTTGGGACTCCTGAGGAAACCTACCTGTCCAGTCGGTGGCGTAGATGTCGACCGTCGCCAGCGGGCCGCGGGCGAACATGACATCCAGCGGCGCTGGCCACGCGAACTGGCCCGGACTCACCGCGATCAGTGCGACGGGAAAGACCGCCTGGCCCCTGCGTCGGGTTCGCGACCTCGACGCAGGTATCGCAGGTGTCGCCGACCGCGTCGCCGTCA
>JANNRU010000557.1:0-1743 GCA_031401755.1 Acidobacteriota bacterium
AAGCATTGCCGACACACACTCCCTCACATACATTGTGGTGGTGTTCCATCACTTGCGGGCGAAGTTCTCCACCAGACACGTCGACGCGGGGTACGGCCGCTACGGAGCCGAGCCAGCCTTCTGGCTCACCGCGCGCCGGGAGTCAAAGTGGTGATCTCCAGCGTTACTTTGCCCACCGCGAGCGCCGACTCGGCGCGCAGGAGGATTCGACGGTCGTCCGCAGACAACCACAACGTCTGTTGGTCCGGGTCCGAACCGGCGCTTCCGCCGATCACACGTGGCGCTACCTTGAAAGCCGGCATCGCGCCGAGGGCGGTCTTGATGCTGGCCTTCTCGACCACGGATATCTCCAGGGCGTAGCAGCGTCCGTTGTCGCAGACCGGGATGGTCTGGCGAAAGCCACTGGCGAGCGGAAGCGTTCGGATCTTGTACACGACCGAGAGGACATCCTGGGCATCTGAAGTGATGTCGAGCGTTTTCGAAACCGTGTCGCCGATGGTCACCGAGTATTGCGCTTTCCTCCGCTCATGGTCGAAAGCGGTCCGTCGGATTCGTCGGCGCTTGCCTTCCAGACTGTCGACCAGGCCGCGGCGCGGGAGCAGGGTGCGAGCGTCGAACGTCGACTCAGCGGCGTACTTGAGCGTGTAGAGGTTGGAAAGCATGGCGGAGGGGTTTGCCTCCGCCCGCGCCATCCATGATTCGATGCCGAAGGCGTTTCGCCCCGCTTTCACCGAGAGGGTTGCAGTCCCCGCACTCATGGCGGACCACGAAACGTTGTAGGTGGCGGTCTCGCCATCGCCGAAGGGAACCGTGGCGGCGGGGGCAGTGGGGGTGGGCGCCTTG
The DNA here is from genome assembly GCA_031401755.1 of Acidobacteriota bacterium. Taxonomy (GTDB): domain Bacteria; phylum Acidobacteriota; class Polarisedimenticolia; order Polarisedimenticolales; family Polarisedimenticolaceae; genus JANNRU01. Next base: position 844 of record JANNRU010000557.1, read on the forward strand.
GCTTCCAAGCGGGGCGTGGCTTTCGGCGTGGCTTTGGGCAACGGCCTCGCGGCCTGCAACAGAATCGGAGCGGACGCGATGACAAGGGAGAGAAACATCCCCCTCAGTTTAGGGGGTTCGGCCGGTCCAGGATGTTCGCGGAGTTCGACGCGGTCAGTCTCTGACGAGGTTTCTGCTCCGCTGACACCTGCTCGGTGTAGATTGCCGTGCCCGCGAAGGAGCGGCGCTATTCATGACCCAGTCCTTGATCGCTCGTCCCGACGCTACAGAATATCTGCCCTACTACGGCCGGTACATCGCCCTGGCTCAAGAAGGCGACATCGTGGCCACCCTCGGTGTCCAGATCGAAGCTACGGTGGCGCTTCTGCGCAGCCTTCCTGAATCCAAAGGCGCTTTTCGATACGCACCCGACAAGTGGAGCATCAAACAACTGGTTGGCCACATGAGCGACACGGAAAGAATCTTCGCCGATCGAGCGCTGCGTTTCTCTCGAAATGACGCGACCCCTCTCCCCGGATTTGAAGAGAACGACTACGTCCGCAATGCTTCGTTCGACGACTATTCGCTCGCCGATCTCGCGGCGGGTTTGCAGAGCGTGCGGCGATCGACCCTCTTCCTCTTCACGCATATGACCCCTGAGGCGTCAATGCGACGGGGGAAGGCGAACAACGCGGAGATCAGCGTCCGCGCGATCGCCCACGTGATCGCGGGTCACGAGATCCATCACATGAACGTCGTTCGTGAGAGGTACCTCGGGACCGCGCCGGGGGCCTGACTGCCGCGGAATGACCCGGTAGCTCCAACATTCGCAGCCGGGATTCGGCAGTTCTTGACCGCTCCATACTCACATCGTGGGTATAATTGACAGCGGGACACTTAGATCATGGCTGATTTCTATTC
>JANNRU010000558.1:0-1862 GCA_031401755.1 Acidobacteriota bacterium
GTCCATGTAGACGACGATGCTCATGAAGGCGAGCAGGAAGACGAATCCGACCTGCATCACACGCTCCTTGACCCGATCGGAGAGGTCGCGCCTCAGCACGCCCTCGACGAACAGAATCAGGATGTGGCCACCATCGAGCACCGGTATTGGCAACAAGTTGAGAATTCCGAGCTGGAGACTGAAAAAGCCCAGGAGCCACAGGAAGGTATCGAATCCGGCGACGAGCGCCTGCCGAGCGTACTGGGCGATCCCGATCGGTCCCGACATGGTTCGCAATGGAAGCTCGCGGCTGACCAACCGTTTGAGGACGACAGCCAACGTCTTGGAGAGTTGGATGTTCATCCGCACGGACTCTCCGGCCGCCTCGACCCATGTCAATTCTTGGTGAACCGGGAGCGCGGGACTCAGTTCGGCCCCGACCTTGCCCCCGCCACCTTCATCTCGTGGAGTCACGCTCAAATCGACGACCGCCTCATTGCGTTGGACTCGCAAGGCTACCGGTCGTCCCGCGGACTTCAGCAGCAGCAACCGCAGATCCAGGTACGGGATCGGCTCACGACCTTCGGCGCCGAGAATGCGATCGCCCACCTGCAGTCCGGCAGATTCCGCCGGAGCTCCCGGTACGAGGCCGACGACCACGGTCGGTCCCCCCGGCGCGAGTTGCCAGCCGATATACCCGGAGCCGTCACGAGGTTCGGTACCGACGACGACGGACGCAGTCACCGCTTCGCCGCCCCGGTCGAGCGAAACCTGTTTGGTTGCGCCTGGGGCAAGTAACACATCCATCTGCAACGCTTGGACCGCCGTTTCGGGATCTTCGAGATCCCGGCCGTCGATGGCGATCAGCCGGTCCCCCGCCTGGATCCCCGCGCGCTCGGCGGGCGAGTCGGTTTCGACGGAGTGCACGACCGGATAGGTCCGCGGTATCTCGGATTTTCCATAGATCGCGAACCAGAGCCAGAAGGCCAGGAAGGCGGTAAGTACGTTCGCGCTCGCGCCGGCGATGAAGACGAGGAAGCGCTGGTATTTCGGGCGCGTGAGAAATTCCTCGGGTGCCCCCGTCCGCTGCTCGTCGGCCTCGTCGCCGGCGAGTCGAACGTACCCGCCGAGCGGTATCGCCGAAACCCGGTAATCCGTCCCCGCCCGACGAAGCCCGAACAGTCGCGGTCCGAAACCGAGCGAAAACACGGGAGCACCGATCCCGAAGGCCTTTGCCACTAGGAAATGGCCTAGCTCATGAACGAAGACCAGGGGTGCCAGGACGAGAACGAACGCCAGCACCGTCTGAAGGAATCCGACTACCGATTCGCTCACGCAACCCTCATCACCAAAATCCCCCCGAGCTCCCGGGAGGTCGCTGCCAGTCTAGGCAACTCGTCCCCGACTAACCACAGGGATTCAACGTGCCGTTCAGAGAAACCACCGATGGTAGTAGTAGATGAACGGTCCCGCGAACAGCAGGCTGTCGGCGCGGTCGAGCAATCCGCCGTGGCCCGGAATCAGCGACGACGAGTCCTTTGCGCCTGCCGCGCGTTTCAGCATGCTTTCGGCCAGATCGCCGCCCATCCCCACCATCGCCACGGCGGCACCGAGAATCAGCGCGTGCAGGAGCGGCAGGCGCTGGTAGAACCAGAAGTGTGCGAGCAATCCGGCTACGATGCCGCCCGCCACTCCCGCGAATGCCCCCGCCCATGTCTTGCCGGGCGAGATGGACGGGGCCAGTCGCCGACGACCCAACGTGCGACCGACGTAGTACGCGGCCGCATCGGAGATGATGACGCAGAGGAAGAGCAACAACAGCAGGTCCGGGCCGTCCTCGCCGGGCAACGCGCGGACCGCAACGAGATAGGCCAGACCCAGAC
>JANNRU010000559.1:0-7063 GCA_031401755.1 Acidobacteriota bacterium
GGCGTACTCGAACGCAGCGCGAATGATCCGTTCGACCCCCTTGCGCGTGTTGACGTCTTCCTGAACCGCGATTTCGTCTGGGGTTCCCTTCTTGAAGATCCCGCCCATGCCGACATAGAGGCCCTCCGTGTTCTCGCGGAAAACGACGAAGTCGACGTCCCGTGCCGTGTAGTCCTTCAATGGGCAGAGTCGATCCGACAGACATCGGACCGGACGCAGGTTGACGAATAGATCGAGCTTGAAACGGGTACCGAGGAGTATCTCCCGCGCGTGGCGCATGTCGGGAATCCGAGGATCCCCAAATGCGCCCATGAAGATCGCATCGAACCTGGCCATTTCTTGCAAGGCCTCATCGGGAAGCGTCTCCCCCGTTCTGAGGAAACGATCTGCACCGTAATCGAAAGCGACCAGTTCGACCTCGATCCCGGAGACGTCGGCGGTCGTCTCCAGAACCTTGACCGCCTCTCGGGTGACATCGTTTCCGATACCGTCTCCTGGAAGAATCGCGAAGCGCCGTTTCATCCGTTTCCCTCGCTCGCGCGGTCGATCGCGCGGGTCCAAGACTGGCTCACCCGCCGGCGCAGCATCACCGACGACAGAGCAAAAATAATCAAGGCGAGGCCCGCTCCCGCAGCATCAGCGTACCAATCGGTGACACTAGCGTGACGCCCCGGCACGTGGGCCTGGTACCACTCGTCCGCTACGCCGTAGAGGAGAGCAAATCCGACGGCAGCGAACGCGGGAAGCGGGCGCAGCCTGGTGACGCCGCCGTGCGTGGCGCGAAGGGTCCACCCGGTCAAGACAGTCCAGGCAACGACGTGAGCCAACTTGTCCCAGATCCACTCGGTACCCGGAAGCGACGACCGCGAGGAGAGCCCGAACAGAACTGCTACCGATGCGAGGACGGGTCCCCAAAGATTGAGCGCGATCCACGCCCTCATCGCGGAAACGGATACATCAAGTAGGCCAGAACGATCGCGCCGCCGACCATTCCGCCCCAAAGCCAGAGTCCGAACCGCAGCCGTTCCCGTCGACTGTCTCGGGTCAGCACTGCGAAAAACGTCGCCACGAGGGTCGAATAGAGCACCAAGTGCAACAGATGACTACGCATAATTCGTCCGGCGACCGCGGCCGACATCCCAGAGATCGAAGAGCAGCAAGAGATTCATCAAACCGGCGGTCCAGGCGTACGCGGTTCCATAAATCGAAAGCGCCGATCGGGTTCGTTCCCGAAAGATCTCGCCGACCGCTCGATCTCCGGCCGAGATCGCTTGGATCGACAGGCCGTAGGCCGGTCGCCCGTAAACTGAATAGCGGGCCAACAGATCCAATGGCCCGATTCCGACGTTCGCGATCACCTGGAGGCTGGTCAAGAAGGGCTGTCGAGGGTCGCGCAGGGCGAGCCGTCCGTCGTGAGACATCCCGAGAGCGTACGAGCCGAGTACGAGGAGCGCGAACAACACTCCTCGTCGGGCACGTCCGAGCAGCACGTGTCCGAGGCCCGGGACGATCCAGCCTGCGAGCAACGCGAGATAGACGTTTGATCTCGGCCGAGCGCCCAGCGCCTCGCCGGTCGATTCCTCGCCCGAGGGCGTCATCCCTCAGCCCGCCGATTCCTCGGCCAGCACCTCGAGGCGTATCTTTGCCGTCACGTCGCGGTGGAGTCGCAGCGGGACCTCGTGGGTCCCCAGAGTCTTGATCGGCTCCGGCATCGCCAGGCGGCGCCGATCGATTTTCACTCCTCGCGCTGCGATCAACTCGGCCACGTCGGAAGGGGTCACCGAACCGTAAAGCGTCCCGCTCTCTCCCGACTTGCGTGCCACGCGAAGCTCGAACGCCTCAAGTTGACCGGCGAGCTGCTTGGCTTCATCGAGTTCCCGCGCCTCGCGCATCGCCCAAACTCGCCTTTGCTGGCCGAGAACCTTGAGGTTTCCAGGCGTCGCCTCGTAAGCAAGCCCCTTGGGCAGGAGGAAGTTCCGAGCGTAGCCCGCTGCAACCGTCACGACCTGACCGCGTTCGCCGAGATGGTCGACACTCTCGCGTAGGACGATCTTCATGTCGAGTACTCCTTCGGTCTCAGTCGCTACTGAATGGCAACAGGGCGATGAAGCGGGCTCGCTTGATCGCCTGCATCAACAATCGCTGGTGTTTTCCGCAAGTCCCGGAAATCCGTCGCGGCAGGATCTTCGCTCGCTCCGGAGCGTAATTCTGTAGGGTCTTCAAGTCCTTGTGATCGATCCACCGCGCCTTGTTCTCGCAGAATTTGCAGTAGCGACGGCGGCGGAACAAGAACCGCGGTCGCCGACCGCCGCCACGGCCCGCCCCCCCGTCGCGCCCTCCGTCACGGCCGCCATCGCGCCCTCCGTCACGGCCACCATCGCGGCCGCCGTCGCGGCCGCCGTACTCGTAACTCGAACCGCCGTCGTCGCGCATCACTCTTCACCCTCGCCATCGGTCGAGTCGTCGTCAACGATGTCTGGCTGGCTGGCCGCGGCAGGCACGTCGACCACCGGAGCCACCTCACCGGCTTCCGCGCGCTCGCGAGCCTCGACGGCTTCCCGCTCCAGCGCTGCGACTCGCTCGGCCGCTTCACGAACCGCATCGACCTTGGCGACCTCCGCCCATTCCGGCTCGAGCCGAACGGTCAGGGAGCGCAAAACGCGATCGGACAGACGCATTCGTCGTTCGATCTCTTGCGGGACGTCCGTCCCCGAGTCATAGAGGAAACGAACGTAAATACCATCATTGAATTTCTTGATCGGGTAGGCCAGGCGGCGGCGGCCCATGCGATCGTTCGACACCATCGTGCCGCCGCCCGCGCTGATCACCGAGGCGAGCGCTTCGATCGCCGTGGCCTCGTCCGCCTCGTTCAATTCGGGCGACGTGATGAACAGAGTCTCGTACGTCGGCATCCGCACCTCCTCATGGCGTCTAACGCCCCCAGACTGCGCTAGGGGCGAGGGGTGCCGGCCTTTCCATTTTTCGAAAAAGCCCGCTGTTACGGCAAACCAGACAACCGCCCGGCAAGCCGGCGAGACTCTACCATCGCCCCGAGGGTCATGCCAGATCTGCGGTCAGCACGGACCTGGACCGGCCATCGACTCGCTTCTCGGCGCATCAGTCGGACGCCGCCTCCTTACCGCTGTAGCGGTTCATTGCCCGCTCTAATCCCTCGTGCACGACGACGTCGAGCGCCTCCACCGCCAGTTCGACGAGACGGTCGACGGCTCCCCGCTCCGTGGTGTCAAAGGCCTCGAGGACGTAATCGGCGAGATTAGCCTCGGCGCGACCGGAGCCGCGTACGCCCAATTTCAGCCTGGGAAACCCATCCGTCCCAATTACGTCGATGATCGAGCGGATTCCGTTGTGACCCCCTGCGCCGCCCCCTCGCCGAAGGCGGAGTCGACCGAGGTCAAGGTCTGCGTCGTCGTAGACTACGAGAAGCTCCGTCGGCTCCGCATCTCGCCGCGCCAGAAGCTCCGCGGCAGCGCGACCAGACCGGTTCATGTAGGTCGTCGGCACCGCCACAAGCAGGCCGTCTCCCGCGATCGAGATTTGGGCACTCCGGGCGCCTCCCTTCGTCGACTCGTCCACCGCTAGGCGCACACCCCGTCCCTCCGCGAACCGCTCGACCACGCGTTGGCCGACGTTGTGCCGCGTCTCGCGATAGCGCGCGCCCGGGTTCCCGAGGCCCAAGATGATCTTCGTCGCCCCCTCAAGCACGTGCAGCGATCACTTGTCCTTTTCGTCGCCCTCGGTCTCCTTGCCCTTCTTGATCACTGCGGGCTCGGCAGCCGCTGTCGGCGCCTCGGCGACCGGCGCGGCGGCCTCTTCAGCCTTCGGTGCAGCGACGACGGCGACTATCGACTCGGCGGGCTCAAGCAGTTTGACACCGTCGGGCACCTTGAGATCTGCGATGGCCACATGCTGATTCACGTGTAGTTCGCTGATGTCCACGTCGAGATGCTCCGGGATTGCGCCGGGCAGACACTCGATTCGTACCTCGCGATGCACGAAATCGACGATTCCGTCCTCCAGGCGCACGCCGATCGCTATCCCGAGAAGTCGGATCGGCACGGAGACCTGCACGATGCGCGTCGGGTCGACACGCACGAAGTCGACGTGAAGGATGCGATCCGTCACCGGATCGCGCTGTAATTCGCGGATCATCGCGTCGCGCTGCGAGTCGCCGAGAATCAGCTTGAACAGCGTATTCTGGCCGCTCTCCAGGTGCAGCACCTCTTCGATTCGCTTCGGACTCACCGACACCATGAATGGCGGCCGCGTCAGCCCGTAGACGATTCCCGGGACTCGCCCGACGGCGCGTAGCCGCCGGTTCGCGTTCTTGCCGATCGTCTCGCGCGACTCGACTTCGACTTGCTGGCTCGTTCTTTCCCTTGCCATCTTTTCTACCCTCGTCCCCGGCGTACCGGTCGAAAACGTCCCCGCGAAACTGATTGATCAGACGAACAGGGAACTGACTGAAGAATTGCTGTGGATCCGCGCGATCGCCTCGCCGAGCAGATCGGCAACCGACAGCACGGTCAACTTTTTGAGTTGCTCTTTTTCCGGCGATAACGGAACGGTGTCCGTGACCACCACTCGCTCGATCCGCGAATTCTCGATGCGTTCGATCGCCGGCCCGGAGAGTACGGCGTGGCTGAAGCATCCGACCACCGCACGTGCACCTTTTTCGTGCAACGCGGTCACCGACCCGATCAGTGTCCCCGCGGTGTCGACCAGATCGTCGACCACGACGCAGGTCTTCCCCTCCACATCGCCAATTACGTTCATCGTCTGAGCGACGTTGGCCTCGATACGGCGTTTGTCAATGATCGCCAGGTTTGCTCCGAGTCGTTTGGCGTAAAAGCGCGCACGCTCGACGCCGCCCGCGTCCGGCGAAACGATCGTCACGTCAGGGAGCCCTTGGCGTTCGATCCACTCGAGCAACACGGGAGCAGCGTAAAGGTGGTCGACGGGGACATCAAAAAAGCCTTGGATCGCCGGAGCGTGCAGATCGATCGTCAGGACGCGCTGGACTCCGGCCGCCTGCAGGAGATCCGCGACCAGCTTTGCGGAGATCGGTACGCGCGGCTTGTCCTTGCGGTCCTGCCGCGCATAACCGTAGTACGGGAGGACTGCGGTGATCCGGCTTGCCGACGACCGCTTGAGGGCGTCAACCGCAATCAAGAGCTCCATCAGATGCTCGTTGACCGGGGGTGAAGTCGGCTGAATGACGAAGACATCCGCACCTCGGACGTTTTCCAGGATCTGACAGTAAACCTCTCCGTCGGAGAAGCGGTTCAAGCGCCACTGTCCGAGCGGAACTCGCAAGTACGCGCAGATTGCTTTGGCGAGGCGAATGTTTCCGTTGCCCGAAAACGCCTTGAGTTCGCTTCTCACGCGCGGCACCCGCCACATCGGCACCGGGAATTGGCTGGGGCGGGAGGATTCGAACCTCCGAATGCGGGTTCCAAAGACCCGTGCCTTACCGCTTGGCGACGCCCCAAAACCGCTATCGCCGGTTCGAATCGATCGCAGCCGATCATTCGAACCCCGATCCCACTTCGCGACCGGACGAATCCTCGTGAACCTGACGCGGCTCGGCCAAGAAGGACGAGCCCTCCGCGGTGAGCGGATCGCCGTCTCCGGCCTTCGCCCCACCGACGACCTGTCGGTACTCGCCGATGATCGCCTCTTCGAACCAGCGACGGGTCTCCTGGTTCAATGGATGGGCCACGTCGCGATAGGTTCCATTCTTTCGTCGTTTGCTAGGCATCGAGATGAATAGGCCGTCGGCGCCCTGTATGACCTTGATGTCGCTGACCACGAAGCAATTGTCGAGGATCACTGACACGTACGCCTTGAGCTTGTCTTCATCCACGGGAAAGACATGGATCTGGGTGATCTGCATGGCACGCCCTCGCGACCGATTCGCCCACTCCGCGACCGGGACTCGCGATGTCTGGCCTTCGAGACACCAACTCGACAAGTCTTTTGGTTACGGTAACTTAAGCATCTGAAAGGCGCCGAGACGGTACCATCGAGCCGCGCGACGTGTCAACCCGGGGTTCGGCCGATCGCGGGAGACTGCGGCAAACTCCAGTCCTCGATCAGGAACTCCTCGATCGGCTCGGCGAGGTATCCCGCCGGCGCGTTGCCCGTTCCGAGCGACCCCGTCGCGCGACTCCCCAGTGGTCGCAGACGCCGCAGATCCAGTCGCAACACGCGCGCAGCTGCGGCCAGCTCCAATCTACGCGGGAGGGTCCCAGCGGCGCTTCCCTCCCGTTTGATCTCCACACCCGGAACCGGGTTTCCAACGAGAACCATCTGAACCAACGCCTCAAGCTCGACTTGAAAACCGCTGAACCGCCGAAGTGCTTCGGAACTCGCCGCTCCGGCCCAGGCCCGCTTCTCTCGCGGAACGGCGATGGCCATCCGACCGCCACCCGCGTCGAGGATCAGGACTGTAGTACCGATGCCAGAGAGCACCTCGATGTGTAACCGGTCCGGTGCTTCCGCCCAGACCCAGGTGCGGAACCGGCTTTCCCGCCCATCTTCGACGAACTCCGCCGAATAGAGCCCAACCATGGGTCCAGCGGTGAGCGTCCGGCGGTGGGCACAACCACCGAGTACGCTTGCCATAACGAGCAACGCCCCCAACAGCCGCACTCCGCGCACGCGCGAACGTGTCAACGGGGACGCGACGGATCGAGCATGTCGAGCGGCGGGCGTTCGGGACTCGCGTCGCGACGAAGCTCGGCGGCAGATCCCGGTCCGTCTCCCGCGGTCGGGCGATGACGCCCGATCTTCTCCCGCAGAGCCGCGGCGTCATCGGGTTTTTCGGCGAGCGCCCGACCCCAGACCTCGACCGCTCGCTCGCGCAAATCGAGGGCCCAGTAAAGATCACCGAGATGGGCCAGGATCGTAGGATCCCGCGGGATCTCGCGGGCGGCCCGTTCCAACGGTTCACGCGCGTCCGCGAAGCGCCCCTGTCGATAGAAAACCCAACCGAGGGAGTCCAGGTACATGGCGTTGTTCGGTTCGACATCGAGGGCGCGCT
>JANNRU010000560.1:0-2699 GCA_031401755.1 Acidobacteriota bacterium
CGTTTAGTCCGCAAGAGTTGGTGAGCAGAGTTCGGGCGGTATTAAGGCGTGTTGGACAGAATCAAGCTGAGGCGGAGTCTGAGCGGGCTTTGTCTTTTGAATCCATTTCGATTGATCCGCGCACACGGGTGGTTATGGTTAAAGAATCTAACATCGAATTAACCGTTAAAGAATTTGACATGTTGTATTTATTGGCGCGTCATCCCAAACAAGTTTTTACACGCGATCAATTGTTGGAAAGGGTTTGGGGCGGCGCGGAATATATTGACCCCGGCACAGTGACGGTGCATGTGCGCCGCTTGCGCGAAAAAATTGAAAGTGACCCATCGAAGCCCAAACATCGGTGTAGATCGCGTCCGCGTCCACGACGGCGTCGAGGTCGGTGGTCACCACGACCGTGGCACCGTTCGCCTCCGCCGCACGAGTCACGGTGGCGACGATTTGCGGCGAGGGTCCGTAGCCTTCCGGGGTCAGGACCGTCACGCTGACGCCCAACCGAGCGCCGGCCTCGAGCAACGAGTGGGCCACGTTGTTCCCGTCGCCGACGTAGACCAGACGTTGACCCGCGAGGCGCCCACGCGACTCGCGCATGGTCATGAAGTCGGCGAGGGCTTGACACGGATGGAGCAGGTCGGTCAAACCGTTGATTACCGGAATTCGGGCGACTTCCGCCAACTCGACGACGAGTTCGTGGCTGAAAGTTCGACACATGGCCGCATCGACCCAGCGCTCGAGGTTGCGTGCGACATCGCTAACACTTTCCCGCACGCCGATCTTGCCGTCCGCGGCGGTGTAATAGATCGCGTGCCCACCGAGCTGCGCCATACCCGCTTCGAAGGTGACGCGCGTGCGCAGCGACGGCTTTTCGAAGTACATGAACAGAGATCGGCCGGCGAGCGCCTGCGCGAACCGCCCGGGATTCGCCTTGACCTCGTCGGCCAGGTCGAGTAAGCGCTCCACCTCCCCCGAGTCGAAGTCGAGCAGCGAGATGAAGTCCCGACCCTGAAGACTCTTTCCCATTCAGCACACCCCAAGGCGACCCTGTCGTCAGGGCTGGCCCCTGAGGTGGTCGCGGTCGCTGGAGTCTAGGAAGCCGCGAACGAGTCTGTCAAGGATTCGAGCCGCCCGCGCGTGCAAGGTCGGCCTCGGCTTTGGAAAGCTCTTCTCGGGCGGCGGCAAGCTCGGCATCGGTACGGGCGGCGCGATCGGACGCCCCGAGCTGATTCCAATCGCCCTGCTGGTCCTTGGGGACCGACGGGCGCGGAAGAAGCGGATTTCTCACGGCCCGACCGCGTTGTTCGACATCTTCGACTCTCTTGCGCAGTTCATCGACCTTGGCCGACGCCGCCGCCAGATCCCGTTCCTTCTGCAACCGCGCTCGTTCCTGGTCGGCCATCGCGTCCAGAGGAGATTTTTCGGGCGTCGCCACATCGCTGGCGGCCTCTGGAGTTGCGGTCGCGGTCTCCACCGGATCGGCGACGGGCTCGCCTTTACTCTCCGGGGTCGGCGGGCCGAACATCCGCTCGAGGTCGTCGTTCGTGAACGCGGTTGGCGCCACCTTTCGCGATCCGTGCGCCGCGCGCTGGAACTCCGAGACCTCGACCGGTTGGGTCGACTGCGTCGGGGGTGGTGTGGATTGCTCCCTCGGTTTTTTCGGTGCCGGGATGCTGTCGGCGATCGCGGCCGTCATGACGAAAAGCGCGGCCAACACCGCCGACGACTGCGGTACTGAGCGCCGACAGAAGTAGTTCGACAATCGGCTCTGCGAGTCCTGAATGCTCATGCGCGTCGCCTCCGGGGTGGGGAACAACTCGGCTCTCGGAGAATTCTAGGTTCGGCGCGTCGTTCTGTCACCCACGGACCGTGACGGCTTGGCCGGCAATCCCAGGGTCACGGCCCGGTCGACCACCGCGTGTAGACCACCCGGGGAAGGGCGAGATCGGGAAGCGGCCACCCGGTCTTTACCGATTCATCCCAAATGAACCGAGGGACGGGAAGGGTGCCGTCGACGAGATCTTGGCTGATCCGTTCCCCCGCGATCACGCTGCCGTAATAGGTGGCGGAACCGGTCGCCTCGAATTGACCGCTCGTGTAGAGGATCCCGTGGAAATTGACCGGGATCGGGGTCGTCGCCGTTCCCCGGTCGTCGCGGACGACGCCCCCCCCGCCCGAAGTCGCCCCCGCGTCGACCCTGAAACCGTTGTCAGCGGACACCGGATACGAAAGGTTGACCCAGGGCTCACCGGAGTCATGACGAAGATCGCCGTTGCTGTCGAGATAGGGTTCGCCGGGCGGCCGCAGAGCGAGCGGGACGCCCGGGGGGAGGTCGAGGCGTAACCGCCGGGCGTTGAGGAAGATGAACCCTTTCGAACTCCAAGGGACCGAGATGACGTCGATCTCAGGCGTCAAGTTGTCGGCCGCGCCGTCGCCGTCCTCATCCCGCGGGGGCCGCGCATCGGCGGTATCGAAAAAATGCATTCCTCGAGCGCCGTCGGTCCATTGCTCGAACGTTCGTCCCGGCGGAATGCCATTCTCCATGAAGTCACTGCCGCTCCAGACGTAGTAATGCACGTCGCGAATCCCCGACTCGGCGACCATCTTCCATTCCGCGTAGTCGAATCGCGGACACCGCGCCATGTCGAAGTTCTGCAGCACGTGGGAACGGTCGGCAGCGGCCGGGCCGGTGCAAGAACCGCCAT
>JANNRU010000561.1:0-1762 GCA_031401755.1 Acidobacteriota bacterium
CTTCACCGCGACATCGTCGCCCGTGACCATGACCACGGGCACGCCAAACCAGTCCGCCAGAGCCGCGTTCAGTCCGCCCTCGCCGACCGACCGACCGTTGATCTCGAGGTCCCGCACCACCCGTGACCCGGTGTGAGCGAAGAGTCCAGTCGGGTTATCCGCCTTCGCGTGATAGCCGACGAAGATCACCGCGGAGAAGGTCTCGTCGAGGCCTTCCATCATCCCGTAGCGCTTGAAGCTATGACTGATGAGTCGAGCCAGAGGATTCAGGTCCTCGGGCAGCAGGTTCCGCTGACCGCCGTGAGAATCGTTCACCAGAATGTCCGTGGCCCCCGAGGCGAGAGCCCCGCGGATGGCGGCGTTCGTGTCCTCGGCCATCAGCTTTCGCGACCGTCCGTACTCGGACCCCGTCGCGGACAGCTGGTCATCACCAGAAATGCCGCTGATGCCCTCCATGTCCACGGAGATGTAGACCTTCTTGGCCGACCCTCCGCTTTGCTGCGCGGGACTCGGAGAAGGAACTCCCAGAGTCAAGCAGGCAAAGAAGAGCAGTCGCGGTCCAATGGTTCTCAAGATGGGTGACATGGTCCGAGAGCTTACGCGCATCACGCGTCGGGTCCAGGGTCACGGGGGCGAGGGCCGAAAGCGCGGCCGGCCGAGGTAGCGTACCCACAGATGATTCCTTTTTCCGTTCTCGATCTCTCGCCCATCGTGGAGGGCGGTACCGCCGCGCAGTCGTTTCGCAACACCCTCGACCTCGCTCAACACGCGGAGCGCTGGGGCTACGCCCGCTTCTGGCTCGCCGAGCACCACAACATGCCGGGCATCGCCAGCGCCGCCACGGCCGTGCTGATCGGACACGTGGGGGCGGGCACGAAGCACATCCGGATCGGCGCGGGCGGCATCATGCTGCCCAACTGGGCGCCGCTCCAGGTGGTCGAACAGTTCGGAACGCTGGCCTCGTTGTTCCCCGGCCGCGTCGATCTTGGATTGGGTCGGGCGCCGGGCACCGATCGCGCGGCGGTTGTGGCCCTTCGCCGCACGCTCAACTCCAGCCCCGACGACTTTCCAAGTGATGTGCTCGAGGTTATGGAGTTCCTGCGCGGGCCGCGCCACGACCAGCGCGTGCAGGCGGTGCCGGGCGCAGGGCTCGACGTGCCGATCTGGATTCTTGGCTCCAGCACGTTCGGCGCGCAGGTCGCGGCCGAACTGGGCCTGCCCTTCTCCTTCGCGTCCCATTTCGCACCCACCCTGCTGTTCGAAGCCCTGAGCCTGTATCGCCAGGGCTTCAAGCCGTCGGAACGGCTCGCCAAACCCTACGTGATGCTCGGCGTGAACGTGGTGGCCGCCGATACCGACGAGGCGGCGCGGTTGCTCGCCTCATCCGGCCGTCAATCGTTCGCCAGCCTGCGGGCGGGACGCCCCACGCAGTTGCCGCCCCCATCGAAGGAATGGGAGCCCGACCGGCGGGAGCCCGCCGATCCCCTGCAACGGCCGCGCGTGTCGTTTGTGGGCTCGGCACGGACCGTGGCCGGCGAGATGCGAAGTTTCATCGACCGCACCGACGCCGACGAACTGATCATCGTGTCCCACATCCATAACCACGCGGCGCGACTCCGTTCCTACGAGATCGCGGCGGAGATCCTGAAGACGTCCTCGCAGGCTTCTGCCGCCGCCGGTTCGGAAGGGTGAGTCGGCCGGCTGACTCGTAGCAGCCATTCAACCGACCAAGCGTTTTGCATCGCCCGCCCAATCGACACAG
>JANNRU010000562.1:0-13443 GCA_031401755.1 Acidobacteriota bacterium
AGAGCGTGCGGCAGACCTTGAAGTCCCGGCAATCGCCCTTTAGCGGCCCGGCGTAGTTCTTGACGTCCGGGAAGACTTGGTACCACTCGTCGATCGGTTTGATGTCGGCGGCGCGGATCTCCCGGACGCCGGCGCGCCGGAAGAGATCGATCAGGTGCCCGCCGATGAAGCCGCCGGCGCCAGCGATGACAATCACGGAATCTTTGGCCATCGATTCTCCCAAGTGGCGTTCGGACCTCAACCCCGGACCCGGACGCGTCGGTGAAGATCGGCCCAAATCGGGGTCGGGACAACGTATTTTTGAGATTCGGCGAGCCAACGTAGCAGAACGGCTCGGCACGGCCAAGATTCGGTCGGACCACCCGCGCCGGCCCGGATCGGTCGCGGTTACTTGAGCGTCAATGCGTAGGCCGACGAGGCCTTGATCTCGGCCGCCGTCATCTTGTCCTTGCCGTCGGCGACGATCTTGATCACCTCGGCCAAGTTCGCCGAATTCTGCCACTCGGGATCATTCAAGTTCTTCGAACCTTCACCCATCTTCAAAGCCACGCCGTTCTTGCCGTGACACATCGCGCACTTCTTGTCATAGGCGGCTCGGCTGGGTCCCCGTGGCATGCAAGACTGGCGTCGTTGCCGGTGAACGCGGCAGGATCGGGCTGCACTGCAGGATCCATTGCCGTGGCGCCGACGACGGACCGGGGCCGATGGACGCGCGCCAAGACCTCGCGCCAGGTCTCGGGGGTACCCGATAGACGGCGTGAGCGGGCGCTCGCGCGATCCCGACACCCCCGGCAAACCCAACCTCCACGATCGCGTAAACTACGGCGGCCCGCCATTCTACTGCGGCGGGCGCGGAGGTAGGCGATGACGGGGATGCGTCGGTTCGCTTGGATTTTTCTCGGATTGTCGGTTGCCGCGGCCGCTCCGGCACCCGGCCCGAACGCGCCAGCCGAGGAGTGGCCTCAGTTCCGCGGGGCCGGGCGAGACGGGTTCGCTCCGGACGCGACGCTGCTTCGCAGCTGGCCCGAGGGCGGCCCCAAGGTGCGTTGGCGCGCGAAACTCGGCCCCGGGTTCTCCCAGATCGCGATCTCGGGGGGACGCGCATTCGTCGCCTTCTCCGACGAGACGAGCGAGTTTCTCGGCGCGTTCGACGCCGCGACCGGAAGCGAACTGTGGCGCCGGTCGCTCGGCAAGACGTTCGTTCAACCCGAGTTCGGAAACGGGCCTCGCGGAACCCCGACGATCGTCGGTGAGGTCGTGTATGCCTTCGGTGGCACGGGGGTGCTCGGCGCGCTCAAGGTCGCCGATGGAACTCCGCTGTGGGAAATCGACGTGACCGCGGCACTCGGAGCGAGCGTACCGCGCTTCGGTTTTTCGGGATCGCCGCTGTTGGTCGATGACCTCGTGGTGCTCGACGTCGGAGCCTCCGAGGGGCGTCAACTCGTCGCCTTCGATCGCACCGATGGCAAGGTACGTTGGGCAACTCTGGACGGTCCCGCGGGTTACTCATCGCCGATCGTGACCACACTCGCCGGGACCCGCCAGATCGTTCATGCGCACGGCGCCGCGGTCACGGGAATCGCTCTCGACGGAACGGTGCTCTGGTCTCACAAGCTCGAAGAGAACACGGTCGCTACCCCAATTGTCGTCCCCGGAGATCGGTTGTTCCTTTCCGCCGCGGGTGACACCGGCTGTGCCATGCTGAAGGTCGTCAAGACCGAGACCGGCTTTGGTGCGACGGAACTCTGGAAGAATCGTAACATGCGCAACCATTTCAACTCGTCGGTCCTGGCCGGAGGTCACCTGTTCGGATTCGACAACGCGACCCTCAAGTGCCTGTCGATCGAGACGGGCGAGGTACTCTGGGCCAAGCGCGGCCTTGGAAAAAGCTCGCTCGCGGTCGCCGGCGATCGGCTGGTGATCCTCGGAGATCTTGGTCTCCTGATCCTCGCCGAGCGCACGCCCGAGGCTTACCGCGAGCTAGGCAGCGTCGCGATCCTCGACGAGAGCCGCGCCTGGACCGCGCCGTCGATCGCGGGGCGTCGCGCCTTTATCCGCAATCAGAAAGAAGTGGCCTGTGTCGATCTCGGAGGCTGAATCGATGCGAAAATCGTCGCTAAGCTGGACCCTTCTGGGCGTCGCCCTCGCCGGCGGAATCGCCCTGGCCGACGAGACTCTACCGAGCGCGAAGAGCCTTCTCGCCCGCAATCTCGAAGCGCGGGGGGGCGCTGCGCGCTGGCGCGACGTGCGCGCGCTGGAGCTCTCGGGCACCTTCGACGCGTGGAGTGCGCCGGTGGACATGAAGATCCAGCGCGCTCGACCGCGGCTGTTCCGCTTCGATCACACGCTATTCGGTGCGCCCGCGACACTGGCCTACGACGGGAACGCGGTCTGGATCTCTTCCGCAGCGCTGGGAGCGGCCGAGCCGGCCACGCTCGATGAAGCCTGGAAGCGGAATGTCGCCGAGGACGCGGCCCTGGTCAATCGGCTTCAGACGCTGGCCGAGGCGGACTCACCGGTGGAACTCCTCGGCCGAGGAGACGTCGACGGAACTGCGGCGTGGAGACTCCGCGTCGTGCCGTCGGACGGACCGCCTGAGATCTGGTTTCTCGACGTGACCTCGGGCCTCGAATTGAAGCGCGAGTCGCTGACCTTCGACGTCTTCTCGGGGGCCATCGAAATGCCGATGGAAACTTACTGGTCCGATTTCCGGACGGTCGACGGCATCAAGGTCCCGTTCCGCGAAGAGCGGCATTTCGGCACGCGCTACCACGTCTACGTGGTGAAGACCGCGCGGATCAATCCGCCCCTCGATCCCGCACGCTTCGCGGCGCCGAAACCGCCCGCGGAAGTGCCGCCACACACTGATGAGCAAAAGTCCTAGGACTCCGTCCGCCCGTCGCCAGGTCACCGCCGGCTAGATCGCAAGACCCGCTCGGCTCAGCGGCGAAAAACACCGCGCCGCAACCCTTGGAATTGCGAACCCGCGCGTCGAGATGTAGCGTATCCCGCGTGCTTGTCCCTGTACCAATTGCACGCCCTCGCGTCGAGTGGAGTCGTATGAAGCCGATCTGGACGTTGGCCTTTTCGATCTTCCTGCTCGCCGCCCGACCGCTGACCCAATCGGAAGTCGACAGCCTCTACGCCGACGGGCAGCAGTTCTTCGCTGAAAAAAAGTTCACCGAGGCACTGGCCAACTTCGAGCAGGTCGGGACGGCGGTACCGAACGATTCGCGTATCGATTCCTGGATCGCGGCCTGCCTCAATGAGCTCGGACGTTTTCCGGCGGCGAAGGATCGCCTCGAGATGGTGATCCAGCGCTTGCAGGACGATCGAATTCGCGCGCGGGATCAAGGCAAGGATCCCGAACCGATCGACGTCGGCTATTTCACCTTGCTCGCTCGCGTCCAGGCCAACATGAAGGAGTTCGATCGAGCGATCGAAACGCTGGAAGCATTCACGTTCCAGGATGACGGCAGCGAGGGGGCGAACTCCACGAAGGCCGCACTCGACACGGCGCGAAAGATTCTCAAGACTCAGTTCGCCGCCGCGGGGGCGGAATGCCTGCGATCGGGTGACATCGATGGCACCCGCCGGGCGCTGACCCAAGCGGAACGGGTCCACCCGGCGACGCCGACCACGCGAGAGTGGCTCGCGCGCGATTCGTTGGCTCGAGCCGAGCAAGCGCCCGGCGCATCCGATGAGGAACGAGCCGCCAAATCCAAATTGTACCAAGCCGCGGTGGCGGCGAGTCGTTTGTGGCTCGAGGAGGCCGCGGCCGCTCCGGCCCCGGCGCAACGCGTGCTCGCCGACGCGCTGCTGGGGACCAAGACCCGAGAAGGCTACGGGGAGACGTTGACCCTTTTGGGGCCCTTGGCCACCGACCTGGAAGCCATCTCTCCAACCTTGGAGGCCTCACGGGCCCTCGACATCGCGTCAGCCCACACCGGTCTCGAACAGTGGGACCTGGCCCTGGATGCGGCCGCGAAGTCGATCAAGCTCGATCCAGCCGATCCCTTGGGTCGAGCCTACTGTCTGCGGTCGTACGCGCACTACCAGCTCGGGCGGTGTCCCGAGGCGGTCACCGAAGGCCGATCCTGCAAGAACCCCGACGGGAGTCCGCGTCAACTCCGGCACGTGGAGATCTGCGAGCAACGTGAGGCCAAGCTGGACGCGGACCAAGCCGCAGCGGCGGAGGACAAGCGCAAGCGCAAGTGCAACACCGTCTACGCGAGGGTGCAGTGGGCGAAAAGCTTCTTGAACACCGTCGCCCTCGACGATCTGCTGGAAATCGCCAAACAGTTCAGGGCCAGCGAGCAGAGTTGCCGGGCCGAGTTCGATGCAGCGGAGAGAGCGGCTTCTGGTGGAGCGTTCTCCTCCCCGATGCCCGAGTTCTGTCCAACCGGAGCGAAAGCGGCGAGTTCCCCGCTCAACCTGGCCTCCAAGCCGCGAGAAGAGCTGGAAGCCCTGCGCAAGACCACCGAGGAGTTTCTCGAACTCTGCGGACCCTCGCTGGACTCGACGCAGATCGCAGGCGTGAAGGGTGCGATCGGGCGCGTTGGGCAGCTGATCAAATAGACCCGCAGGTCGGCGCCGTTTGGGGCTGACCATCGCCCCAAGTTCCGAGCGGGCCCGGACCGCACGTATTGACTCCGCGGACCAGATACCAGTAGCCGCTGCCCGGCGACGGTGTATCGAAATCGTCGAGGGCGGCGTCGGGCACAGGGGAGTGGGACCGCCGCGGTCCCGCTTCGAGCACCCGCGAAGCGTCCGACAAACTCTCCGCGATGTCAACTCGGGACGAAACCGCGCGCGGCGGCGGTCAGGGCGCGGGAACCGGGTTGGGATTCAACAGCTCCGCCAATCGCTGGGGAACGATCGGGCTCATGCCGTCACCGGCGAGCCAGCGCGAGCCTCTCGAGTCGGCTCGTATCCCGATGACGTGCTCCTCGCCGCCCGCGCGGTGCCGGACCACGCCGTACCGTGCACTGGCCCGCTCCGGCTCGGTCGGTCGGATGCCGACCGCGATCCAGTCGGGCGACCCGACGCAGAAGGCCTCGAGAACCTGGACGGGATTGCGGCCGACGAGCCGGGTGAGCGATCCGTCGACGTCGGTCCACTCGTCCGTCTTGGCCGCGGACAGCACCTCGACCGCTTCCGGCTCGACTTGGGTGACCTCCTGCCGAGCGACGCGCTCCGGTAGCGGAACGAGCTGCGGCTCATTCGGCCGAAGCAACGCGACGCCGAGTCCAAGTGCCGGACCAAGCACGAGCGGCAAGAATTTCAGCGCGCGGCGCGTCGACTTCGGGGGGCCTGACGCCTCGTCCACCGTCTGGCCTTGGATTTCTCGGCGGTCCTCTGTCGCTTTCGCGGCGACACCGCGACGGTTGCCGGTGACCGGGTCGCGCCAGGCCGACGAGGAGTCACCCGACCCGTCGCGCAAAGCCGTAGGTAGTTTGCCGCCGGATTTGACTTCGTAGCGTTGCTTCACGTGCCAGGCTCAGGGGTTGTTGCGGATCGCGACCGCGTTGCTGACCGTGTAGCGGAAAAACTCGCCCGTTTGGAGCTCTTGAACGGCGGACGTGCCGGTGATCCGAACGGTGACGCTCGTCGGGTTCGGGGAGCTGTTGGCAACGAACATCGGCTCGGGTGTCCCGTCGCCGTTGAGATCGTTGGTCAGATGAACGCCCACCGTCTCGAACGCGGCCCCCGAACTTCGTCGCCACTCGACCCTGTCACCATTATGTTGGATCCGAACAGTTTCTCCGGTGTCGGCCACGTCGCCGTCGCCGTTCAGGTCCGCAAAAACGTCGATATAGTTGATGCTGTCTCCCAAATTCGAATCGAGACCCACCGGCGTGACCCCCGCATTCGACGGGTCCCATCCGGCCGAGCGCAACGTCTGGGTTACCAGGGCCAACGCGCTCCGCGCGTTCGACTGGACCTCGACTCGCATCTGCTGAGCTTTGTTGAGCTTTGCATTGTGAACGACGATCGACGCGACGAGTCCCATGATCAGGGTCAGGACGCCCAAGCTGACCAACAGCTCGACGAAGCTGAAACCGTCCGCTCGGGATTGCCGGATCACCAGGCCCTCAGCGAAACGACACGGACTTCTTTGGGCAGCCCCGTCGGGACATTCTGTGCGACGACCCGGACCTCGACCGTTTTCAGCGTCGGCGGCGTGGCGTTGTTAGTGACGCGCCAGCGGACAAGAAACTCGGGATTGGAACTGTCGAAGAAACCGACCTGATTCGCCGTCAGGGAGCCGCCTTGGGTCAGCGTGTCGAACGCCACCAGATCGAGTTGCTCCATCCGTTGCACCGCCGCGGCGCTGGCATTGCCGATCTCGCCAGCAGAACTGGTCGAGCGACCCGCGAGGATGAACAGCGGGGCGACGGCGAGCAAGATCATGGACAGCAGAAACATGGCCACGAGGATCTCGACCAGCGAAAACCCGCCCGACTGGTGGCGCATCTCAGGAGCCCTGCGTCCATGCCGTGCCGCTCCAGCGGTCGACGCTGATCGCACCACCCGCGAAGACTGAGACGCGACGGAAGGTGTCACCGGTGTTCAGCCGGACCGCACCGACGCCGGTGACGACCGTACCGTCGTCGTTGAACGTCACCTCGAAACGTTTTGGCGCCAGCGCATTGAAGGTCACCGCATTTCCGCCGTCGGGGGTGCCGAGCTGTATGGCCTCGCCGAGGTCGATCGCTGAGATCTCCACATCGTCGGTGGTGTTGGCCGTGTCCTGAAGATCGAGAACCTGAAGCGACTGCGCAGCGGAATCCAGGATGAATTGGCATCTTCGATTGCGTGTGACGGCCTCGACACGGGCCAAATTAAGGTGGACGAAGATCTCGTAGGCCACGCTGCGCTGACGCTCGCGCTGCATCCAGCCCAGACCGTAAGCGCTGACGATGCCACTAGTGATGGCCAGGATCGCCATCACGACCATCGCTTCGAGCAGTGTCACGCCGCGTTGATTGCGTTTCATTTGCTTCTTCGATCTCGTCGCTGTCCGACGCCGCCCACAGCGATATCTCGGTGGGAATATGGGCCGTTGGGTCACGAGTGCAATTACAAAGACTATATCGAGTGCGATAGAGAAGATTACGATCTTGTTCTCAACAATACGCTTCGGGGCAGCTTGACCTTGGGTGGCGCAGGGTCAAATTCTTCTAGAATCCGATGACGAACTCCCCGCAAACCGATCCGCCGAGATCTCCGGATTCGGCCAGCTGGGTCGAGCTGATCGACGGCCCGGCGGCCCGCGAGTTCATCGCCGCGTTTCCCCGTCGCTTGCTGACGCTCACCCTGTTGATCATCGGCTCTCTCGCCACGCTCCATGCGGTCATCACTTGGGCACCGGCCGGGACGTTTCACCCGTTGATGATGCGCTTCGTCGATTTGGACTACGAGTCAAATCTGCCGACCTGGTTTTCGAGCTTCGAATGGATGGTGCTCGCGCTCGTCTGCGCGGCGAACGCGGTCGTCCTGCATTGCCGCGCTCGCGCGCGGGTCACTGTCGGAGTGTGGAGCCTACTCGCCTGCGGTGCGACCTTTCTGTCGGTCGACGAGGTCGCCGTCTTACATGAGCGGCTCGGGACGATCCTCGAAGAAGCGGCGCGAGCGGCGCCGGCCGGATCGACCCTTCATGCCCTGCTGGGCTTCCCTTCGTATTACTGGATCTTGGCCTACCTGCCGATCGCGATACCGGCGGCAGTCTTCCTGATCGGCTTCATGTGGCGAGAGTTGGGGCCGGATCGACGCATCGCGACGCTGTCGGTGTTCGTGTTCTTTTACGCCGCCATCGGCCTCGACGCGATCGAAGGACATTTCGGGAACAGCGCGGGTGACCGGTTACCGCTCCAGATCGGTGATCGGGTCTATGCTTTCGATATTTTCCAGCTCGAAGAGACGCTCGAGATGCTCGGCGTCGCGCTCTGCACCTACGCGCTGACGTGCTACCTGCTGCGCCAGTTCGTGGGCGAACCGATCCGAGCGACTCGGTCGGCCCCGGTCGTGGCCCTTAATTTCGTTGACGAAGCACGTGCAATCAGGCGTGCGGGAGAAATATCGTGACATGCGACGCACTTATTGAGGGCCGCCCGGCGACGACGATCGATCGGAAACGCTGCGGCGGATCGGCAATCTTGATGACGATTTTCGTGCTCGTGCTGCTTTCCGGAATGGCGATGATTCTGGTCTTCATCTCCCAGACCGAGGTCAGGATGTCGGTGGCCGATTCGCAGGCTAAACAGGCGTTCTACCTGGCCGAGGCGGCGACCGAACGCGGCCGCGAGCAGCTCCGGCAGAATTTCGTCGCGGCAAACAACGGCGCGATCGTTCCCCGGCTGACAACCGCGGCGGGCACGAACGTGGCGCTCGATTTCAATCCCGCCAATGTCCGCCCGCAGTTCACGGGCAAGACGCTCACCGGCTTCACCGGCATCGGGGACGACCAAGCGCTGGTCGGCGTGACTCAACTCAGCGATGGGTGGTTCGCTGCGTTTCTTTCGAATGATCCGGCGGATGGGGTGACCAACCTGGCCGACACGAACAACTTCGTCATGGTCACCGGCCTCGGGGTTCGCCCGGACGGGTCGTTCGAGATGGCGCAGACGATCATCGAGCCCGGAACGTTGTTCCCGACGATCCCGGCGACGATCACTCTGCTCGGACCGACGCCGAACTTCGAGTTCAAGAGCGGTAAGGGTTGGATGGACGTCGAGTGCCCGGCAGTTCCCGACGATCCCTACCTCGGCCAGGCGATCAAGAAGAGCAAGCTCTACGTCGACGGTGCCGAGGTCAAGTCGAGCAAGATCACGCGCGCCTTCAACGGCACCGATTGTGGCCCTTATCGGGCACTAGGCCCCGTCGTCACCGTCGGCGGGAAGAAGCGCGCCAGCTTGCAACCGGTCGGCGGCGGCGGCGTCCCCGGTCTCTACTTTCCGACGATCGGCGTCGTCGGCGGGGCTGCGGAGCTGGCTGTCGAGGGCAATATGAAAAAGTCGAAGATCGACTATCTCGCGAACGTGCCGGGGCGGACTCAGTACATCGACCCCGCCGTCCCGGTCGGCGGATACCAGGACGAAAGTACCATCGCCGATCTGACGGACGCCGCCGAGCCGACCGTCGTCGGCTCCGGGCTCGGGCCACTCCATCCGACCTGGTCGAATTGCAACGCCTTGCACGACATCATCGAGAAACTGAAAGGGGAAGCGAGCTACAACTGCACGCCTCCCGGTTGCGTCCTGCCCGCGACGACCGCATCGTCGCTTTCGTTCATCAACGGCGACTTCCGAGTCCCGTGCGGCGCCGAAGGATGGGGCATGCTCGTGGTCACGGGAAGACTCGACTTCCCGGCCACGGCATCGTGGCATGGGGTCATCTTCGCGATCGGCGAGGGTGAGTTCTACCGCCCGAAAAAGGACGGGTTCGGTAACATCACGGGCGGCGTGGTTGTCGCCAACATTGCCGGCGCCGACGCGACCTACGGGACCGCCGACGACTGCACCGGCGGGACGAGCGGATTCCGAAGCGTCCTCTACCAAGAAAACAAGAAAGCGCTCGGGAATACCGTCTACTGCAGCACCGAGATTGGCGCCGCCGATCCTGGCTACAAGGAACCGCTGGCCCGGCATTCATTCCGTCAACGCTGATCCGCCGACATCGGGACGGGAATCGCACGCTCGCTTCCCGTCCCACTCGGTCCCTCCCGCGAGGTTGTGGATTGCGGGTCTGAGCCGGGTGGATTGATTCGATCTGCGACGTCAGCCGGTCGAGAGCCTGTCCGAATTTAGATGTAGCGGCTTTTGCGGACCCGTCGTCAACACGGACGCGACGCCGAACCCGAGGTCCACGACAGCACCCTGGATCTCTTCTCGACCTGCCGGACCCGGTCCTAGGCTGGGGGTTACAAGCTCCCACCGGGCGTCCATAATGCCGGCGAGTCATGCTGGCCACACTGGATAAGCCACGTTGATCGGTGCCTACCGGATGCAGCTATTTGCTGCGGTGGCGGTCTCTGGGGCTGCCGCACTGATCTGGGAAGTCCTGTGGCAGCACCACACGGCGCTCGCCTTGGGCGTGTCGACCTACGGTACCGCGATCACGCTGGCCAGCCTGATGACCGGGTTTGCGATCGGCGGTTACTTGGCCCATCGCCTGGCCTCCCGACGCTGGATGGCCCGGCCGCTCGTGGCCTACGGTGCCTGCGAGATCGCGATCGCGGTGCTGGCGCTGATCGTGCCTGCGGGTCTGCTCGCGGTGTCGGTGATCGACGCTTGGCTGTTCGCAGTCGCGCCGGCACTCGCCCCCGCCTTCCAACTCGTCGGCACCGCCTTACTGTTGATCCCCCCGGCGACCGCCATGGGCGCGACGATTCCGATCCTGGCGGCCTGCACCGATCCCGCGCGGATCCAGTTGGGGCGCCTCTACGGGATCAATATCGCCGGAGCCGTCATCGGGATTCTTCTCGGAACCTTCGTGGCGATTCCGCGGCTCGGCATCTTCTGGACCGGCGTCATCGCCGCAGCACTCGAACTAGCCGTGGCGGTCTGGGCCTTCGGCCAAAGCGCAGCCTGGGTCGCGCCCAAGTCCGAAACCTCCACAACCCCCTCGTTCCAAGACCTCGCGCTGAGCTTCGCCAGCGGCTTTGCCGTTTTCTGTCTCGAACTCTCCTGGTTCCGCTCGGTGCGGGCGGCCTACCAGTCGACCACCGAGACCTTTGCCATCGTGCTCGCCGGCTTTCTGCTGCCGCTGGCACTCGGTGCTTGGCTCGCCCGTCCGATCCGCGGACGATTCCCGGCCGGGTTGAGTTTCGTGCTGCCGCTCGCGGGCTTCGCGGTGCTGTGCGCCGGTCCGTGGATCGAGCGACTCGACCGCTTCGCCCCGTGGGCCGATAGCCCAGCGATCGCCGTCATCCGGTTCGTGCTGGTTCTGGCGCTGATGGGCTTCCCGATCACGCTGATGGGGATCGTCTTTCCCTGGTTGATCGAGCGTGCCGGAACGGTCTCCGCCGTGGGCCGCCTCTACACGGCGAACACGATCGGCGCCGTCGCCGGCGCTCTCGTCGGAGCGTTCGTGCTCTTGCCGACGATCGGGGCCGCGCGCACCAGCGGCGCGATCGCCCTGTTGCTCGTCGCCGCAGGTCTGGCCACGACGCGGCGGCTCGCGCCGGCCCTCGTCGCCTTGGGACTTGCGGCTGCGGGCCTGTTCGTCGCCGTCGAGTTGGACAGCGGCGCCGGTCGGACCCGCGTGCAGGGGACTCGCACGGAACCCTGGAAGCTGCTGTCGGTGGACGAGGGACCGGATTCCACGGTCGCGGTCGTCGAGACGGCTTCCGGCGTGCGAACTCTAATCATCGACGGCTTCGTCACCGCGAACGAAGCGCGGGCCGCGCACTACATGGAATACATGGGCCACCTTCCCGCGCTCGCCTCGCGGAAACTGCAAAACGCGCTCGTCATCTGCTTCGGGACCGGCCAAACGGCGAACGCGGTTCGCCGTCACGGGCCGGAGCGACTGGACATCGTCGACGTCAATCCCGCCGTGCTGCGGGCGGCGCCGCTATTTCCTTCGAACCGAGCGGTGCTCGAAGATCCGCGGGTCCGAGCGACCGTGATGGACGGACGCGCGTGGCTGCGGCGCGGCGTGGGGCCGCCGTACGACCTGATCACGCTCGAGCCGATGGCGCCGATGTTCGCCGGGACGAACAATCTCTACTCGATTGAGTTCTACGAACTGGCCCGACGGCGTCTCGCACCGGGCGGGATCGTGGCCCAGTGGTTACCGTTCCATCTGGTCCCGCCGTCCAACTCGGCCGCGATCGCCGCGACGTTTCAGAAGGCGTTCCCCTATTCGCGGCTATTCGTGGACCCGATGAGCACGACCGGGATACTCGTCGGCGGAGTCGAGCCCTGGAGCTTGCGACCCTCGACGGTGCCGCTCGACCTGGACCGGGCCCAGATCGATGCCGCCTTCGTTCTCGATGAAGATGGGGTCCGGCGCCTGGCCCGTGGCGCCCCGATCATCAGCGACGACAACCAGTATCTGTCTCAGCTTCGCCGAAGTGAGCGGGCGCGGAATCCGAATTTGTCGCAAGCCAGCCTCGAGATCATCGCCGCGATCCGCGCGGGACGCTGAGGCCGGTCGCGACGCTAAGCGGGTCTGGCAGGGGAGACAGGAATCGAACCTGCAACCCCCGGTTTTGGAGACCGGTGCTCTGCCAATTGAGCTACTCCCCTAACTCGTCGGCGAAAGATTAGCACAGCGAATCGGGAGGGACCGCGCAGCACGGGAGTCGGGCTGACCCGGGACGCAATTGCGGCGGGCCAGCGGGTCTTCTCCGCATCCTGCGTCGTGGCAGGTCGAAGAGCGTGCCGGCATCCGTCGGGCGGTCGGGGGGGGGTGTCGATTGCGGCCGAGCGCAAGGCGGGAACCGACTCGATTCTCATCAACGCGCGTTCCAGACGTAGGCGAGTCCGCTTCGGATGTCGGCCCGGGGATTCCGAGCGGGCGGGATCAAACGCCCGAGGAGGTGAGATGTGAGGGTGGCGACAATGCGAGGGTCGCCGCGGTGGTTGCTGTCAGCGTTGTGGATCTTGCTGGCAGGAGGCCTAGCCGCGGCGGAGAACTTCGACCCGGGAGGCGCCGACAGCCAGCACGCCTGGGGCGAGAACGTGGACTGGATCAGCCGGTCGTGCCAGAACGACTCGTCGTGCGGGACGACGTACTACGGTGTACTCAACGACGGCGATGGAGCACTGTCGGGTTACGCTGGGTCTGAGAACGCCGGACATAAATTGCCGGCCCTGGACCGGAGTTCACCTGGGACGCTATCGTCGTGCGCTAGCGGACATCGAACGGAATACGCAACTCCGAAAACGTCGGGTCCCATTCCAACTGCAACACCTGCATCAGGGCTTGCTCGATGAACCGGTCGAGGACCACCGGGACTCCGAGGTTTCGGGTACCTCCACCTGACTTCGGGATCTCGACCCGTCGCACACGGACGAAATCACTTCGATCTTCCAGAATCCATCCGTCACGAAGTCGAATCGAGCAGCCGTCCCAGCTTGCGTAGACGTTAGCGTCAGTTGGATCGAAGCCGGACGCCTGCCGTGCGTCCGAGAATGCGAATAGGGCGGATTTCACAGCGTGCCCTTGACCGCTCTGGCTTATCGCACAACGTAACGAGAAACCGTGCTCAGCTTCCTGACCACAGGCAATCGAAACTGCGCCACTCTCGACGGTGACCGGATTTGACACAGGTCGACACAGCGCGTTGATCTCCGTGGGACGATGCAGGGAACAGCCCGCTCGAGGAGTATGGCTACCAGCCCGATCTGTGATGAGTGTTTCTTCATCAGCTACATCAGGACGTCTAACGTCGGCCGCAAACTGCGGGACGCACTGGCGCGGGGCGTGCGAAAG
>JANNRU010000563.1:0-5147 GCA_031401755.1 Acidobacteriota bacterium
TCTTCCGTGCCTAGCGCACGCGACCGATCGAGGATCAACAACACGAGGTCGGCCTGCTCGCGGGCCAGCTCGGCGCGGCGAACCCCTTCGCCTTCGACCAGCTCGGTCGTCGCACGCAACCCCGCCGTGTCGATCAGGCGGACCGGGATGCCGTCGAGATCGAGCAAGGCCTCGATGGTGTCGCGGGTCGTTCCCGGTACTTCGGTCACGATCGCGCGTTCTTCATCGAGCAGGCGATTAAAGATCGACGACTTTCCGACGTTCGGCTGACCGATCAGGGCGACCGTCGCGCCCTCGCGCAACACCCGGCCGCGCGCAAAGCCCGCGAGCAACCGCTCGCATTGCTGTTGTGCGGACTCGATCGCCGACAGGAAGCTCCCGGCGGGTAGCCAGGTCTCCGCCTCCTCGACGAACTCTACCGCCGCCTCGCCGCGCGCGACCCACTCGATCAGCGAATCGCGCAGCGGTTGCAAGCTGTGGGACAGCGCCCCTTCCAGTTGCGCAAAAGCGATGCGCGCCTGTTGCCGTGTGCGGGCCTCGATCAGGTCGCGCACCGCTTCCGCGCGCGCCAGATCGAGCCGACCGTGGCGCAGCGCGCGATAGGTGAACTCGCCCGGACCGGCGGGCTCAGCGCCCTGCGCGACCGCGGCCTGCACGATCTCGGCGAGCACGGCCGGGCTGCCGTGGGCCCACAACTCAGCGATCGGCTCGCCGGTGTAGGAGCGTCCCTGCTCGAACAGAACGAGATAGCCGTGATCGAGAACCTGGCCCGCGCGGTCGAGAAACTTGCCGAAGCACGGTGACGCGCTCGGCTCGCTTCGCGGTTGGGCCGCGCGAAACAGCGCACGCGCGATCGTGTGCGCGGTCGTTCCGCTCAGACGCACGCAGCCGACGCCGCCGCGTCCGGCGGGCGTCGCGATGGCGACGAGGGTCGAGTCGAGACCGTGCATGGCGCCTCGAACGGGACCGGATCAGTCCGCGCGCCGCTCCGTCCCGCGGTCCGGCCCACCGCTCCGCCGCGGCGCAATCTTCACACGCTTCAACGCGCCGTCGCCGACGGATCGAGAAATGACGCCTTCGATCTCGCTGATCGTCATGTGCACCAGGCGTCGCTCGTAGCTGTTCATTGGGGCCAGCGCGCGGCTCTTGCCGGTGCGCGACACCTGTTCGGCAGTTGTCCGCGCCAACTCGACGACCTCGTTGTCGCGACGGCCGGTCAGTTCGTCGGCCTGGATACGGATGCGGCCGGCGTCCGGCCAACAGCGCCGAGCCATCCGTCCGAGCAGGAACTGAAAGGTCTGAGCCAAGTCCTCGTCGCGCCCGCCCATCGCCAGATCCGTCCCGGCGAGTTCGAGCCGCATCCCGTGCTCGTCGGACTCTCCGCGGACCTCGAGATCGAAACCGCCCAACTCGATCATCTTGCGCATCGTCTCGACGACCTGACGCACAGCCTCTTCGGTCGCCGGTTTTCCGTGCGAGACCTCGTCTCGCGGCGCTCGCCGCGGACGGCGCTCTTCGGGCGCATCCGACCGCGCGGGCCGCCGTTCGGGTCGGGTCGGTCGGGCCCTCCGGGCCGGGGTCGGTGAGCCCGGCGGCGTCCGCGACATCGACGGCCTGTCGATCGGATCGAGCGGTTCGAGAACCCGCAGGCGCACGCTCTTCGCGCCGATGCCGAAGAGACCCTTGCGTCCGGGCTCGAGAATCTCGTAGTGCAGCGAGTCCGCTGAAAGACCTAGCATCTCGCTGGCCACGGCCAACGCTTCGGCGAGATCCTTACCTTCGAATTCGGATTGCTTGTAGGTCATGGCGTTTCTCACGCTTCCTGGTGGGCTTCCTCGAGCCGCTCCGTGTGCCGATTGACGAGATACTGCTGGCCGATCCCGAGCAGGTTGTTGACGAACCAGTAGAGCACCATCCCGCTCGGCATGTTGAGACAGACGAACGTGAAAACGAACGGCATCACCAGCATCATCCGCTGTTGTTGCAACTGTTGCGGATCCTTGATCTTGTTCATCGCCATCTTCTGCTGGATGAACATCGTGATCCCCATCAAGATCGGGGTGACCTTCCACGGGTCGGCACTCGACAGGTCCTGGATCCAGCCGAAGAAGGGCGCGCCGCGCAACTCGACCGCGACCGTCAGCATGTTGTAGAACCCAATCAAGATCGGGAACTGCGCCAGCAGCGGAAGGCAGCCGGCCACGCCGCCCATCGGGTTGACGCCCTCGTCCTTGTAGAGCGCCATCATCTCTTGGTTCATCTTCCCGCGGCTCTCGGTGTCCTTCTTCTTGGCGTAGCGTTCCCGGATCCGCTTCATCTTTGGGGCGATGCGCTGCATCTGCAGCTGCGCCTTCTTCATCTTGACCATCGAGTACTGGTTGACTGGGAAGAGCAGCAGGCGTAGCAGGAAGGTCGCGCAGATGATGGCGAGTCCCCAGTTGCCGATCACGTGATCGTGAATCCAGAGCAGGCCGACGAATAGACCGCGGGTGATCCAGGCCAGGAAATCGATGCGCGAGAAATAGATCGCGCCCTCGAGGCCGTGTCCGAGGTCGTGAAGCAGCGTCAGTTTCTTGGGCCCGACGAACAGCCAGACCCCGTCGGGCGGCACCGACACCGCCACGAGCGGCTGGGGAGCGGCCTCGGATTTCGTGTCCGAGGTCGGCACAGGCGTCAGCGACTGCGCGCGCCATCCGACCTCGGCCGTCGCCGCGCGCGGCACCATGAGCGCCGCGAAGTAGATGTCCTCGAGGCCGGCCCAACCGAAAGGTCCCGATCCGAGTCGCGGATCCTCGGCTGCATCCTTGCTGCTGAGTCGGGTGACCACGCCGCTGCGCTGGTAGAGCACCTGCGAGGCGTAATTGAATCCGAGCGACTGACGCGGCTCTTGGGCGGCAAAACCCGGGCCGAGGAGCACCCGGGCGGGAATCACGCGCCCGCGATCGCGAACTTCGAGCTGCACGTCGACCAGATAGTCCGCATCGCGAAAGGTCAGCGTCTTTCGCGCTTCGAGTCCGGCGCCATCGGCCCAGTGGAAACTCACGCGCTGGCCGCCACCCTCCTCGGCCGGTGCGATGGAGCGCTCGGCAAGCCACAGCGCCGAATTCAGGCGGCGACCCTGATCGGGATCGTCCAGATCCACGTCGAGCAAGCGCGAAGACTCCGGCTCGATGAACCGTGGAAAGACCGCCAGCGGATCACCGTCCGGCGCGCGGAACTGAAGCAAGCGCCAGGACGAGACCGAGCCGCCGACGTTCGAGAGCGCCACTTGATAGAACTCGGTGCGGACCTCGATCGTCTCCGGACTCTCCGCGACGTGACGCTCCCAGCCTTCGCCGGCTGCGGCCGGACTCGATGCCGGCGGCGCGGCGGCGACTTGCGGTACGCCCTCGACCGGGGGCGCGGCTTGCCGTGCCGCTTCGGAAGCAGCGACCGCGGGCAGGGTCACGGGTGGGCGCCGCTCGGGCTTGGAGTTCGGGAACCACCAGCCCCAGAGCACGAGAATCACGACCGAAGCGGCCGCGGCCATGAGAACCCTGCGTTCCATCGAGTCTTCCACGGTGGGACCTCAACGCCTCGAGTGCGCGACCGCGGGCGGCACGGGATCGAAGCCTCCGCGGCAGAACGGATGACAGCGGGCGAGCCGGCCGGCGGCGAGGACTGACCCCCGCGCCACGCCGTGATCTTCGATCGCCTCGCGCGCGTAAACCGAACAGGTCGGCTCGAAGCGACACGCCGTCGGCAGCCAGGGTGAAATACAGGTTTTGTACGATCGCAAGACCCAGCAGACGAGCGCGCGCATCGTCATCGCCCCGGGGAGTAGCGGCGAACGAGGCGCGCGACCGCGTCCACGAACTCGCGCTCGAGCTCGAGCGCCGGGCAATCGTAGGCCGCGGACCGGGCGTTGATCACCAGATCCATCGACTTCGGAATCGCCAAGCGATGGCGGCGAAAGATGTCTCGCAGGCGGCGCTTGATCCGGTTCCGCCGCACCGCGTTGCCGACGCGTCGTGTCACGGTAATACCGAGCCGCGAAAGCTCGACGTCGTTGGGGAGTCCGAAGATCAGGAAGGAGGGGCTGCTCACGCGCCGGCCCTTGTCGTAGACGTGGAGGAATTGCGCGCGGGCTGTGAGCCGCGACTGGCGAGGGAAGCGCTGGTCCGGTCGAACGGGGTCAGACGGCGAGACGCGCGCGACCCTTACGACGACGCCGGGCGAGGACGATTCGCCCTCCGGGCGTGCGCATGCGGACCAGGAAGCCATGAGTCTTCTTTCGCTTGCGGTTGTTGGGCTGAAAGGTGCGCTTCACGTTATGACGTCCCGAAGTTCAATGCTGTCAACGAAAACGACATGTTAGGGGACACCCTTGGACCTGTCAACCCGGCCCGACGGGCCGGGACTGAAAAAAAAATTGCGCGGCGATCCCTCGTGTTTGCGTCAGTTGGAGCGCGGGTGAGTACCGTCAGGCGCCGAATGGATTGAAACGATTTTCCTCGCTGTGGTAGGTTCGCTCTCGCCTGCGGCACACGGGTTCAGGGTTCGGATTCCAAACATGCGCAAGCCCGGTTTTTCGGGGCGTCGTGTCTGCGAAACAGCGGATTCGGCGGCAAAGTGTGACATGAGATCCAGCTTAGGGACGGTCGGGGCAAACGCATGGATCGCAAGGGCTTAGGGGGCTGACAATGTTTTCCACAGCTGTGAAAAACCTGTGAGTGTCCCCGAAAAACGACTCCGGTTAACTTCGACTCCGTTTGGAGGTGGACGTTGGACGTTGAAGCGCCCCGCGACACGTGGACCCGTGTTCTCGGCAAGATCGAAGACAAGATCGGTGCGCACCCGTTCAATACCTGGTTTCGACCCACGAAGCTCGTCGATGAGTCCGGGTCCAATCTCACCGTTTGGGTTCCAAACGATCTGTTCGCGGCGTGGCTGCAGACCAACTACCGCACGGTGATCCGGGACGCCCTCGCCGAGATCGGACGCGGAGAGGCGAACGTGGACTTTCGACCCGATCCGGCAACGGTCGCGGTTACCGACGGTGCGAGCGTGCCGGGCCGGCGGCGCGCAGCGGAACGCCCCGAACCGCCGCGGCCGACTCCTTCCCTGAATCCGCGGGACAGCTTCGACAGTTTCGTCGTCTCGTCCTG
>JANNRU010000564.1:0-5565 GCA_031401755.1 Acidobacteriota bacterium
CGGCGAGTCGTTGCCGCCGGATGTCAAGGTCGAGCAGATCCGCCAAGCGGTGCAGGAGCTCGGCGAGACCGCAGCGCGAGCCCGCGCAGCATCGCGTCGCACTCTGCACCGGTCGTTCATCAGCGTTGCGCGCCGCCATCCGTTGGCGATCGCGTTTGCCGAAGAGGGTCGACCGCGTTTGGGCCGGCTAGCCAGTCTCGCCGGTGCGGTGACGCTGGCCCGCGCGCTCCGGCGGCCGTGGCGCGACGAGCGCTTGGTTGGGGTGCTTCTGCCGCCGTCGATCGCCGGGGCGCTCGTGAATCTCGCGGCGACACTCTCGGGTCGAGCCAGCGTCAATCTGAACTTCACAGCGGCCCGGGCGGGGATGGCCTCGGCGGTTCGACAGACCGGTGCGGCGACGGTGGTCACCAGCCGCTCGTTTCTCGAGCGAGCCCGGATCGAGCTTCCCGAGGGTGTGACGCCAATCTGGATCGAGGAGATCGCCGAGTCGATCGGCCCGTTTCGCAAGGCACTCGGGATCCTCATCGCCGCGGTTGCGCCGGCTCGACTGCTCGAGCGGCTCTGCGGGGCCGGGCGTCGTCCGCGCGTGGACGACGTGTTGACCGTGATCTTCAGCAGCGGGAGCACCGGTGAGCCCAAGGGTGTCATGCTGACCCACGCGAACGTCGATGCGAACATCGAGGCCCTCTCGCAGGTTTTCCATCTGAGGTCGACCGACCGGCTGCTCGGAATCCTGCCGCTGTTCCACTCGTTCGGCTATCTGGCGCTGTGGTTTTCGGCCACGCATCGGCTCGGCACGATCTTCCATCCAAACCCGCTCGACGCCGGCAAGGTTGGGGAGCTGGTTCAGCGATTCCGGGTGACGATGCTCATCGCGACCCCGACGTTCCTGCAATTGTATTTGCGTCGTTGCACACCGGCGCAGTTCGGTTCGCTGCGCATCGTGCTGGCCGGAGCGGAAAAGCTCTCCGACCGGTTGGCCATCGCGTTCGAGGAGCGATTCGGCATTCGACCTCTGGAAGGATACGGGGCCACGGAGTGCGCGCCCGCGATCGCGGTCAGCGCACCGGATTTTCGAGCGCGCGGCTTTTATCAGCCGGGATCGCGGCGCGGCTTCGTCGGCCAGCCGATCCCCGGGGTGGCGGTGCGAATCGTCGATCCCGAAAGCTTCGAGCCTGTCCCGCACGGCAGCACCGGACTATTGCTGGTTCGCGGCCCCAATATAATGAAAGGCTACATCGGGCGAGACGAGCTGACCGCGGAGGCGATGCGCGACGGTTGGTACGTGACCGGCGACATCGCCGCCCTGGACGAGGACGGGTTCCTGCGGATCACCGATCGCCTCTCCCGCTTCTCCAAGATCGGCGGCGAGATGGTCCCGCATGGCCGTGTCGAGGAGGCACTGCACGCGGCGGCCGAGGCGACGAGCCAGAACTTCGCCGTTACCGCGGTTCCCGACGATCGCAAGGGCGAGCGCCTCGCCGTGCTCCACATCCTCGACGAGGCGCGGATCCCGGAGATCCTCGAGCGGTTGGGGGCTCAAGGACTACCGAACCTGTTCATCCCGCGCCGGGACGCCTTCATCCGGGTCGACCGCCTGCCGGTCCTCGGCACCGGGAAGCTCGACCTGCGCGAAATCCGTCGTCAGGCCTGCGAAGCGCTCCGCTGAAAAAAATGTGCCGGTCACCATTCTCTAAAACCAGATCCGGTAGCTGACGGTGGCGCGGCGGCCGGGTTCGGGGCGGAAGAACTGGGCGTTGGAGAACTCGGCGTAGAGTTCGTCGGTCAGGTTCTCGATCGAGGCGGCGAGTTCTTGACGCAGGCGCGAGCCGGGATTCGTGCGCACGCCGGCGCCGATCGAGTGCACGGCGAACGACGGCAGCGTCTTTCCGATCGCGGGCGGCGGCGCGTTCGGGTCGAACTCGGTCGGGGCGCTGCCGTTGCGCCGCGCGCGGTACTCGATCCAGTAGGGTCGGGTCGTGGGTTGGTAACGCGCGGCGAGCACGATCTTGTCCGAGACGCTGTCCTGGATCGGTACCGGCGTTCCGCCTTCACGCTCGCCGTCGATCGAAGTCCAGTTCGCGGTCAGACTCAGGCCGTTCGGCCAACGGTAGCCGCCGGACAGCTCGAGACCCTCGTAGCGCAGGCGATCGACGTTGCGCTGCTGGACAACGAACTCCACGCCCGAGCGGTCGATCTCATCCTGAGTCTCCGGGGACAGTTCGGCGATCTCGTCGGGGCCGAGATAGACCTGGATGATCCCGTCGCGGATGTCGTTGCGAAAGATCATCGCTTCGGCGAAGGCGTTGCCGCGGCGAAACTTGAGTCCCGCGTCATAATTGACGCCCCGTTCGCTGGTCAGATCGGTGTTCAACACCTGATAGCCGAAGCCCTCGGGGGTGATGCCGTTGAACAGACGCTCGACGATGTTCGGCGACCGAAACGCGGTCCCGTAGCTGCCGACCAGGCGTAGGTCGCTGCGTAACGTGTAGACGAAGCTCGCAGCACCGACGAGCTCGCGGTCGTTGAATTCGAGTGACTCAATTTCCCAGCCCGGCGTGGGCTCGGCTTCGAGATCGACGCGCTGGAATCGCGCGCCGACGGAGACTTGCAGCCGATCGTGCGCGCGAATCGTGCTCTGGGCGAACAGGCCCGCCGTCCGCTGGGTCGCGTTGGGGGTGTTGGCGGTGTCGTCCTCGGCGACGTCGACGATCGAGAATGGCGGCCCCGGAAAGTTCAGTGTCGTCGTCGTCGACGACTGATCGGTGTTGAATGAGTCGTCTTCGGTCAGCTCGAACCCGTAGGTCCAGAGCTGCCGGGCGCCGATAACTTTACTTGCCTGAAGCCGTGCGCCACGCGTGTCGAGATCGGTGTAGTTCAACGTGTTCGCAGCGACGAACGAGTCCGGGGCGAAGGGGAAGATCGGGCCGATGTTGATATCGATGTCGTTGGCCAGCTCTCGTTCATTCTTTTGGAGCCAGGTCTTGATCTCGAAGGTATCGGCCAGGGTCGTTCGCAGCTCCTCCGCCTCGTAGCCGACGGTCAGCCGATCGAAGCGCTGGTAGGGGTAGAGGATGCGGACGCGCTGCGAGTCGTCCTCGGCGTAGAGCTTGGGATCGACGAGGCCGAAGCCCGTTTGCTGCGCGCGGTAGCGATTGACGCGCAGCGTGAGACGACGGTGGGGTCCGAGTGCGACGCCCAATCGCGCATGGGTCGAACTGTCACCAAGGCCGGTATCGCCGACGAGCGTGTCTCCGGCGAGGCGGATGTCGCCGAAGCGACCCGCCGGCGCGTCGTAGGCGTTGCCCGAGCGAAACGAACCTCCGAGGTCGAACGCGAAACGCTCCGTGCTTCCGGAGAGTCCGAGCTGACTCGTGAGCGAATCGCCCGCGGTGCCGTAGCCGATCCCGGCGCGTCCCGCGACGCGGCCCCCGCCGCCGAAGGTCAGGCGGCGTTCGACGAAGTTCAGGACGCCGCCGATCGCGTCGCTGCCGTAGAGCACTGAGGCTGGGCCACGCACGATCTCCAACGCTTCGATGTCGCCGACGTCGACCAGGCTCGTGATCTCGCCGAAGTCGGTCTGGCGCCGCGGGTTGTTCAAACGCAGCCCGTCGTCGAGAAGCAGAACCCGCAACCCGCGCTGGCCGCGGATGATCGGGCGCGGCTGATTCGGACCGACGCCGTTGACGTCCACGCCGACCTCCTCGCGAAGCAGGTCGGCGGCATTGTCCGGCATGCGTCGCGCGATCTCGTCGGCGGAGATCACGCTCACGCCGGGCGCGACATCGAAGGCGTCGGTGGCCGAGCCGGTCGCCGTGACCGTCACGGTTTCGAAGTACGAAGGCGCAGCCGCCGGTTCGGCCGGCAAAGCCGACCCGCAGGCGGTCAGCGCGCTGAACAGGAGACTCAGGGTCCGATTGAAGCGTTTCATGGATTTCGACCTCGACGATGTGTAGACGCTCCCGTACGGAAGCGGCACCGATGAACGGAACGCGCGCGGGATTCCCCGACAGGGGAAAGCCGCGCGACAGGGGTTCGGTTCAGTCGAGGACGGGAGGGCCGCGGAGAGCGAGGGCGAGCAACGCGCCTTCGGCGAATAACGAGGCGCGGGGGACGGGCAGGTCGCGCAAGCGACGCAGACCCGCAGCGCCGGCGCGGCGGAAGGCGGTGCTCCCGACGAGCCACAGCGCGAGACCGAGCGGGCAGAGCCAGGCCAGCGTCGCTTCGCCGGCGACGGGCAGCGGTGCCGCAGGAACGAGCGCGATGGTCGCGTGCAGCAGCAACACCAGCGTCCACAGCGCGAACGCCTCGCGACTGCGTACGAGCGACCGCTTGCGTTGCCGCAGCTGGGCGAATCCGGCGACGAGCAAGCCGGTTACAAGCCAACGGGGCACGATCGCCGGATCGAACAGACTCAGGTCCGCGATCCGTTCGATGAGCAGCCGCGCGTGAAACAGAACCAACGCCGCGGCTGCGGTGTAGCCGCCCCAACGCAAGCCCCGGCTCACTCCCGCCGATCGACTCCCGCTGTGCCCCATGGCTCCATCCTAGCGTGTCCGACGGAGGGTGCCCGACCCCATTTTGTCCCCTCTTTCCAGGAATCGGCGAGGCCCTGGCGATCAGCGGCTCTGGGAGCGCCGAGTCGGATGACGGTATATTCTCGACCAAGAGCCGATTCGCCCGCGAATCGACTTAGATTCCAGGGGGCCAGATGCGAAGACCCGATCCGTTGATGGTGCAAGGATTTCTAGTTCTGGCGGCGAGCCTTCTCGCAACGGCATGCGCGATTCGGCAAGCGCCCGCGATCGAAGCGGATCGCGAAGCGCGGCAACTACCGAACGACTCCTGGTTCATGAAGCAGCGTCTCTCCTCGGGCGATCCGATTCCGCGACGCGCGCTGGAGTTGGCCCGCAACGATTGGCGAGGGAAGAATGCCGGCCGCGCTTCGGCGTTCGCACCCGGGAGCTGGACTCCCGCCGGGCCGACGAATATCGGAGGCCGGTTGACCGCGTTGGCGGTCGATCCGAACGATCCGAGCCACGTCTGGGCGGGCGCGGCGGCCGGCGGCGTGTTCGAGACCGCTAACGGCGGAGCAACGTGGGTGCCGATCTTCGACGGCCAGCCCTTGCTACCCGTCGGAGCGATCGCCGCGCACCCGACCGATTCCGACATCGTCTACGTCGGCACCGGCGAGGCGAACGGCGCGGGCTATTCGTACGACGGCGACGGCGTGTATCGCACGA
The DNA here is from genome assembly GCA_031401755.1 of Acidobacteriota bacterium. GTDB lineage: Bacteria > Acidobacteriota > Polarisedimenticolia > Polarisedimenticolales > Polarisedimenticolaceae > JANNRU01. The sequence continues at coordinate 5,244 of JANNRU010000564.1, forward strand.
TCGACGGTGGCGTGAGCTGGCAACACCTGGGGCTGGACGACACACGACGCATCGGTCGGATCGCGATCGATCCCGGCGATCCGCAGCGAATCTTCGTCGCCGCGGCGGGGAACGTCTACACGCCGGATCGCGAGCGCGGCGTCTATCGATCCGTGGACGGAGGCGCGACCTGGACGCAGGTGCTGTTCGTCGCCCCGACCGCCGGTGCGATCGACATCGCTATCTCCCCGCTGAATCCGACGCGGATCTTCGCCGCGATCTGGGAGCACTACGGCACCCCGGAAGAGTGGGTCGCGGGCGGCACGAACAGCGGTATCTGGCG
>JANNRU010000565.1:0-2073 GCA_031401755.1 Acidobacteriota bacterium
CTGTCATCGCGCCCGAGGCCGGGTCGCCGAAATAGCCGAAGACACGCGGCATACTACGCCATTCAGGCTCGATCAGTCGCTCGCAACAATAGATCCCATGGGTATGCATTCCGGTGATCATGCCGCCGGTATTTCGAGCCACGTGGCGAGCGAACGAACGGTAGCAGTCTTCATCCAGATCGCATGTCCGGTGAGAGAATCCGAGCTCTCTGGCAACGCGTCGGGCGCACCGACTTTCGTACGACCGCCCCCGCTGAAAGGTATAAGCGAAGATTTCGGCTTTTCGTGCGCTGACGATTTGCGTGGCGAGCAACCGCGAATCGAGGCCGCCCGTCAATGGCAACACGATCCCTGGTGCGTCGAACTCGACGTTGTCGAGCAACGACACGACGTGACGTGTGGCTTCTCTCCGGATCGCGCGATTGTCCGAGTTCGTAAGAGTCTGAAGTTTCGGAAGCCACCGCCATTCCCTCGTCGTCCGGCGAGACTCCAAATTAAATGTGACCGATTCGGCTTGCTGTAACTTTGCTACGTCCCGGAACATCGTACGACCACCGAGGGGTCCATCAAACAACAGGGATTCGATGATCGCAACTCGATCCATATCGTCGTCTCGGACTTCTGGTCGACCTCGGACAGCCTCGAATACTTGGGGCGCGGTATCTGCGACAACCAAGTTACCGTTCGACGTCCAACCCCAAAATAGCGGCAGTGGGTTTCCGATCCCTGCCGTGATTTGCACGAGGGAGCGATCGGCGGCAAGCCCAATGTGGCTCATCGTGAGATCGACCGACTCGTCAGGAACGGTGTTCGACAGGCTCAGGACACCACGATAGGGCGCGGGACAGTCGGTTGGCCCGAAGATTCGCGACGCACGCGGATCGAAAACGAGACAGAGCATTGATTCCCTAGAGCCGACCAGTGGATCGGGCGATGGTCTACCACCTACGGGGTAAGGTCGCTCTCCAAAATCTGGACGATACGCTTTCCCGCCGTCCCATCTCCGAATGGATTCGCCGCGGGTAGTGGCCCGTCGTACGGCGCCTCCGTCCAAGCGTCAAGGAGCGCCATTCGAACGCCATCTCGGCCACGGCCAACGAGCCGATTCCGGCCGCCAGACAATGCCTCGGGACGCTCAGTCTTCTCGCGAGCCACGAGAACAGTTTTCCCCAATGATGGCGCCTCCTCCTGGATCCCACCGGAATCCGTCAGGACCACCCTGCAACTCGAAAGCGCGCCGGCGAACGTCAAGTAATCCATGGGCGGCACGAGACTCAGCCGCTCCCGTGCGCCTGGTAGCCCTTCGATGACCCGTCGGACTTCCGGGTTTGGATGAACGGGCCACACCGCGTTGGCGTCGTTCGTGCGCTCCAAGAAATCGCACAGTCCCAGTAGTACGTCCTGGAGGGGTTTTCCGAACGACTCCCGGCGGTGCATCGTCACCAGAACGGAATTTGGCGCACAGCGGTAGGCAGAACGTTCTACCGCCCACAGCACCGAATCGACCGCCGTGTTACCGGTCACGTGAATGCGTTCCGTCGCGATTCGCTCACTTAAGAGGTTCTCGCGAGCCGCAAGGGTCGGGACGAAACACCACCTGGATATTCGGTCGATCAGTTGCCGATTAGCCTCCTCAGGAAAGGGGCTGGCCAAGTCGTGGGTTCTCAAGCCAGCTTCGACGTGAGCGACCAGAATATTAGCGTTGAACGCCGTTACCGCAGCAGCGAGCGCGGTAGTCGTGTCACCTTGAACCACAACCGCTGCCGGATTGGTGCGATCGATCACTTCCGAAAGGCGCTCGACAACCCGCTGGATAACTCGGTTTGGGGTTTGTCCATCGGTCATGACCTCGAGATCGAATGCCGGCTCGATACTCAAAGGAGCGAGCGCGCTAGCCAGTAATTCGCGATGCTGGCCCGTCGAAACCATGAGGGGAGTCAATCGGCCTGACGCTTTCGCCGCCCGGTAGACCGGCGCAACCTTGATCGCTTCCGGACGGGTTCCAAAAACGATCAGAATCGACTTGTCGCCCATCACGATACCCGATCAGGTCCCGAGGTGCACACATCCGAC
>JANNRU010000566.1:0-24051 GCA_031401755.1 Acidobacteriota bacterium
GAACACGAAGGCACCGATCGTGCCGATCACGGCGAGCATGGCGGCCAAGTCGAGCAGATGGAACGGAGACCTGTCCGGCGACAGCTCGGGCATGATGAGCCAGAACAGGTCGAACCAATGGATGAAAAGCAACCAACAGGCCGCCGCGACGAGCACCGCGTGCCGCCGCTTTGGATGTCGGGACATCAGCAACAAGAACGGGAAGACGAAGTGCCCGAAAAGAAGGAACAGGCTCAGCCCGGCCCAGGGTCCGGACTGGCGCACGAGATACCAGCCCGTCTCTTCGGGAATCGACGCATACCAGATCAGCATGTACTGCGAAAACGCGATGTAGGCCCAGAAGACCACGAAGGCGAACATCAATTTGCCCAAGTCGTGGAAATGCTCGGCCGTGACCACCCCGATGAGTCTTCCGGATCGCTGCACCAACGTGGTCAGCACGACGAGCAACGAGAAGATCGCGACGGCCGCTCCGGCGAAGTAATAGACGCCGAAGATGGTGCTGTACCAGAGGGGATACAGCGCCATGATCAGGTCGAACGCGGCGAAGGTAACGGTCAGGGCGAACAGGATCATCCCCGGTGCCGCGAATCGCTCCATCGCCAGCGTCAGCCCGGGAGCACCGTCACGGTCCTGCCGCAGCGAGCGTCCCCGGAAAAACAGCACCATCGCCCCCCAGATAGCGAAGTACAACAGGAGCCGCAGTGCGAAGAACGAGGAGTTCAGGTAGCCGGCCTTGTGGGCCAGGTGCGGATCCGCGGCGACCGCGTCGGGGCGCGCCCAGATGTACAACTCGTGGCGGCCGACAAAAATCAGGATCGCCAGCAGGCCAAGCGGCAATATCGCCATCGCAACGGATTCGGCCACTCGACGCAGTACGACGCTCCAACCCGCGCGTGTCAAATGGGTGATCAAGATAAAAAACAACGCTCCGAGAGCCAGGCTCAGGCCGTAGACGAAGGCCACGAGGTAGGAACGAAAGAACCGCTCGACACCGGCCGAGGGGGCGAGCACGGCGCAGGCGATCCAGCCGACGAGGCCGATCAGTCCGGCCCATGCTGCCCACCGCGCGCCGATCCCGGAGAGCGTCAGCTGATCTTGCGACAGACCTGGCCCCTGCATCATCGAACCCCTATCGCAGCTTCGACAGTTCGCCGACCGGAACGTCAGATACGGACGCGTGCTGGCTACGCTGCAGCGCGCGAATGTAGGCCACGATGGCCCAGCGATCCTCGATCGGAATCTGCGAACCGTACGCCGGCATCGTCCGGATGCCGTTGGTCACCGTGTTGAACAGGTGCCCGACTGCCCGTGAAAAGGCCGGCTCGGCATGGAGCGAGGCCGGGGGCACCCAGCTCCCCTGCTGCAATCGATCGGCGCGTCGAGCCACGACGCCATCGCCGTAACCGGAAAGCCCGTGACAGGGAGAGCAGAAGATCTCGTAGCGCTGCTGTCCGCGCTCGAGCGTTAGCGAATCGAGAGCGACCGGAATGAGCGTCGTGAACTCGTTGCCGTCGACGCCAGTCCGGTAACGGGGATCCTCGAGCGCGGTGAAACGGTCGTTCGAGATCTGGGCCACCGTGCCCGCGACCGGCGCACGCATCGCTCGTCCGTCGGCAAAGATCGGGTTCGCTGCCTGAGCGCGGAATCGCCCTTGATTATCCATGTCCTGCACCAGATGCAACCTCGTCACCGGCGAGCGTATCGTTCGCGCCCTCGCGATGCAGGCCACCGGCACGCATGCCAGCGCCACGAGCAGCATCAGAACCGAGTTGATCCAGCGGGGTGCCATGTCAGTCCTCTAGCCACTCGACGTGGGAGCTGCCGAGAGATCGCAGCATCGCTTCGGTCTGGTCGACCTCGAATTTTGCATCGCTGGACTCGATGGTGATGAAAAACCGATCGGTCGTGACCCGTTTGAAGCGGCGGCTTCTAAAAGTCGGGTGAAAGAACTGCGGCAAGGAGTTGAACGCGAAGACCGCCAGAAACGCGGTGATCGACGCGAGCAGGACCGTCAGTTCGAAAACGATCGGGATCTGCGCCGGCAGACTGAATAATGGTTTGCCGCTGATGTTCAGCGGATAGTCGATCGCGTTCATCCACCACTGCATCAGGATGGCGAGGCTCGTCCCCACAGCGCCCGCGCCAAGGATGACCCACGGCACCCGCGTATCGCGCAGCCCCATGACGCGGTCCAGCCCGTGGACCGGGAACGGGCTGTAGCAATCCCAGTTCTGGTAGCCCGCCTCGCGCACTCGACCGGCCGCGCGGAGAAGCTCGGCCGGCGTTTCAAACTCCGCCAGGATTCCCCACAGCCCGGTTCGCGCCGCGCTCACGACCGCGCCTCTTGGTAGCGGGGATTCGCGCCGCCGGGCGCTCCCGTGCCGCCATCGCCGCCATGACCAGGCCCGCCGTGCGCTTGCGGCATGACCGCCTTGACCTCCGAGATCGCGACGATCGGCACGAAGCGAATGAACAACAGGAACAGAGTAAAGAACAGACCAAAACTGCCGAGCAATGTGAGGATCTCAACCCATGTCGGCACGTAGGAACCCCAGGCCGACGGCAGATAATCGCGATGGAGTGAGGTGACGATGATCACAAAGCGTTCGAACCACATGCCGATATTCACGAGGATCGCGACCACGACCATGATCCAGGGAGTGACCCTCGCCTTGCGAAACCAGAAGACTTGCGGCACCAAGACGTTACAACTGACCATGATCCAGTAGGCCCAGGCATAGGGCCCGAACGCGCGGTTGAGGAAGCTGAACCCCTCGTAGGAGTTGCCGCTGTACCAGGCGATGAAGAACTCCGTGGCATACGCGTAACCGACCATCATCCCCGTGGCCAGAATGATCTTGTTCATGTTGTCGAGGTGTCGAAGCGTGATTACATCCTCGATTCCGAGAATCTTGCGCGCCGGGACCGCGAGGAGCACGACCATCGCAAAGCCGCAGAAGATCGCGCCGGCGACGAAGTACGGGGGAAAGATCGTCGTATGCCAGCCCGGAACGACCGAGACGGCGAAGTCGAAGCTGACCACCGAGTGGACGCTGAGAACGAGCGGTGTCGCTAATGCGGCGAGAATCAGATAGACCCGTTCATAGACCTGCCAGTGCCGGTTGGAACCTCTCCAGCCCATACTCAGCAGCCCGAAGACGACCTGACGGAGGCGCGAGGTCGCACGATCGCGAAGCGTCGCCAGATCCGGAATCATGCCGACATACCAGAACAGCGCAGAGACCGTGAAGTAGGTACTGACGGCGAAGACGTCCCACAACAATGGGCTTCTGAAGTTGGGCCACATTGCCATCTGGTTCGGCAGCGGGAAGACCCAGTACAGCAACCAGACGCGTCCAACGTGGATCCCGGGGAACAACCCCGCGCACATGACGGCGAAGATCGTCATCGCCTCGGCGAAGCGATTGATGCTCGTCCGCCAGCGCTGTCGCAACAGGAACAGGATCGCCGAGATCAACGTGCCGGCGTGGCCGATGCCGACCCAAAAGACGAAGTTCGTGATGTCGAAGCCCCAGCCGACCGGAGAGTTCAAGCCCCAGACCCCGACGCCGGTGGTGATCAGATATCCGACCATCGCGCCGAGGACCCCGGTCAGCGCGACGGAGATTCCGAAGGCGACGTACCAGCCGCGGCCTGGAGCGGGCCGCTCGGCGATCGCGCAGATCTTGTCGGTCACCGTCGCGAAGTCGTTTCCGCCGACGATCAGCTGGGCGCGCCGGGTCGGGTCGTCGGTGGTGTTGTCCAGCGAGTCGAGCGCCGGAGCGGTACGGACCGACATGGCTCAGGCCTCCGTCGCCGCGTCGCCGTCGCGGTTTCGCAGGCGCTCGAGATATCGCGTGCGCGGCTTGATTCCGAGAAAATCGAGCATCGCGTACGAGCGACGATCGTCGTGAAGCGCTCGCACACGGCTCTTCGGATCGTTCAGATCGCCGAAGGTGATCGCTCGGGTGGGGCAGGCCTGCTGGCAGGCGGTCGTGATCTCACCATCGGCGAGCTCGCGTCCTTCGAGCTTGGACCCGTTGCGCGCGCGCTGGATCCGCTGAATACAGAAGCTGCACTTCTCCATCACTCCGCGCGACCGCACGGTCACCTCGGGGTTGTAAATCATCATCTCGAGTGCGGACTCGTTCTTGTGATTATTAAAGTAGTTGAATCGCCGTACCTTGTACGGGCAGTTATTCATGCAATAGCGGGTGCCAACGCAACGGTTGTAGACCATCACGTTGAGACCTTCCGTGTCGTGGACCGTCGCGGCCACCGGGCAAACCGTCTCGCACGGCGCTTTCTCGCAGTGGTGACACGCGACCGGCTGGTGGACGACATCCGGCTCGTCCGCGCCCCCCGCAAAGTAGCGATCGACGCGGATCCAGTGCATCTCGCGGCCGCGGTCGACCTCGTCCTTGCCGACAACCGGGATGTTGTTCTCGGCCTGACAGGCGATGACGCAAGCGCTGCAGCCGTTGCAGCGATTGAGGTCGATTGCCATCGCCCAACGATGGCCCGGATATTCCCAGTCGGCCCAAAGCGCCGCGTCGTGGTCCCCTCCGTGGTCCGTGGCGTGCGCGGCGTGACCGGAGCCTTCCCCGGTCTGGCCATGCGCGTCGGCATGCGTTGACGCCGCTGCCACCCCCTTGAAGTAGGCCGCAGCCGTCGTCTCGCGAGCCAGATCGGGAACGCGTTCGGCGATCGCCTGCGCGCCGAGCGGATCGATCGCGTAGTGTTCTTGCGTCGTGGCCAACCGATGCGAGCCGGACCCGCGGGTCACCTGAACCGGCGCCACGTGAAGCGCCGAGGATCCGCGCAACGCATAGACATCAAAGCCGACTCCGTCACCGACGCTTCCGGCCGCACGCCGTCCGTAACCCATCGGAAGACCAATCGCCCCCGGCGATTGGCCCGGCATGACATAGGCCGGGATCTCGATCGATCGTCCTTCGCACTCCAGACGCAACAGGTCACCCTGGACGATTCCCAGGCGTTGCGCGGTGGCCGGTGCGACCAACGCGGCGTTGTCCCAGGTCAGCTTCGTCAGCGGATCCGGAAGTTCTTGCAGCCAGCCATTGTTCGCGTAGCGCCCGTCATAAATCTTCGCATCGGGCAGGAAGACAGCTTGGATTGCGGTTTCATCAACGGTCGTCGTTGCCATCGTGGCCAGCGCGGAGGCCCAATCGGCGTCTATCGGCGCGGCGTCGGCCCAGGCCGGCGATGCATCGGCGATGAGCCCGTCATGTAGCGCGCGGCGCCAAGCCGGCTCACCCTCGCCGAAGCTCGCGGCGAAGGTCCGTCGAACGATGTCGTAGCCGCGCGTCAGGGGGTCGTTCAGCACCATCGCCAGCAGTTCGCTGGGCGTTCGCCCCGTGAACAGCGGCTCGATCAGCGGCTGCACCAGCGAATGTCGACCTTCCCAGTCTCGTGCGTCATCCCAAGACTCGAGGAAGTGGGCTCGGGGCAGGTGCCATTTTGCCGCGCGCGACGTCTCGTTTCGGTAATAAGAAAGATGGAGCGACATGGGAACGCGCGCGAGGGCCGCCGCGAAGTCCAGGTCCGCGGGCGCGTCGAATACCGGATTGCCACCGAGCACGATCAGCGTGTCGACTCGCCCCGTTCCCATCAGGCGTGCCGCGTCGCGGAGCGCTTCGACGTGTGACGGACGATCGGAGTCGGTTTCGGTCGTGTACCGCACGGTCGCGCCGACGTTCCCGAGCGCTTCGTTCAATACGACGACCAGCGCGTGGATCTGGCTCGGCTGTCTGGGGCCCACCAGAATCGCGCTGCGTCCGCGCGCCGCGGCGAGTTGCGCCGCCATCCGATCGAATTTCGCATAGAGAGAATGTTGGCGGAAGCGATCGATGGCGCCGCCGAGCGGCTCGCAAGTCGCGGGCAAGACCAGACCGTGCTCGTGCACGAGCCGCGCCGCAAGACAACCAACTGCGACCGGTATCAGCGCCGGCGCGAGCAGAATGCGCTCGTCGGCGATCGTGCCGGTCAAGCTCATACAGGACTCGACGACCCAGAGGCGACTGATCTGCCCCTTGACCGGGTCGCGACCGTCGGCGAAATCGCGCGCCAGGCGCACCGCGGCGGGATGGGAGTACAGCGGGTCCTCATCGATCGCGACGATCACCTCGGCTCGGTCGAGCGCGACGTGGCTGCGCAGCGGGCGGCCCGTCGCCAGTTGGGTGCCCGCGCGTTCCGCATCGCGCGAATTCGGCTCCCACTCGAACCAGCGCGCGAGGGGATGCGTCGCGGCGAGCTGTCCGCGCAACGCCGCCAGGCTCGGCGAGGAGGAGGCCTCAGCGAGGAAAACCAGCCCCGCGCCTTTGCGCTCGGTGTGCTTGGCGATTTGCGGCCGAAGGAACCCCTCAAAACCAGGCCAGGTCTCGGGGATCGCCTCCCCATTCTGGAATCGGGCCGGCCCGCGGCTACGCTCGGGGTCGTACATCTCGAGCAGGGCCGCCTGCATGATCGCGCTGGAAGCGCCGAGACTCGAGGGATGCAGCGGGTTACCCTCGATCTTGATCGGCCTGCCGTCAAAGGCGGCAACCAAAAGGCCGGTGGCAACACCCCCCAGTTCCATCGCGGTCGCGTAATGCTGGGGGACGCCCGGTGTATAGCCCTCCGGACGATGAGAGAACGGCAGGACTTCTTCTCGCGGCCAGCGGCAGGCGGTCAGACCGGCGAGGGCGAGCGAGGCGCCCATAAACTTGAGAAAGCCGCGACGGGTCGCCGGCTCGAGCATCTCGTCGGCATAGGCAGGAAACTCGTTCTCGACGAAATTTCGGAACCCAGGATCGCCCGCCAATTCGTCGAGACTGCGCCAGCGCTCCGCCGACGGCCCGGACTCGCTCACCACTTTTAGCGATGACATGTGCTGCAATCCTCGCGTGCCTGGACATTGTATTTCACGGCCAGATCCCGACCGAGGGCTTCGCGGTCGACCACCTCGGTCGGCCAAGCCATGTTCGTGATCTCGGATTTCGGCCGGAGGCGCGGCGCCGGGTTTCGGTGACAATCAAGGCACCAGCCCATGTTCAGCGGCGCCGCCTGATAAACGACTTCCATCTTGTCGACACGCCCATGGCATTCCGCGCAGCCGACACCCTTGTTGACATGGGCGCTGTGATTGAAATAGGCATAATCGGGGAGGTCGTGGACTTTGACCCAGTGCACCGGCAACCCGGTCGCATAGCTCTCTCGGACCGGAATCAGTTTCGGGCTTTCGGCCCAGATTGCGGCGTGGCAGTTCATGCAGGTTTCGGTCGGGGGGATCGCGGCGAACGCCGCATTTTCGACGGTCGTGTGGCAGTACCGACAATCGATCCCCAACTGGCCGGCGTGGAGAGCGTGGCTATAGGGAACCGGCTGGTCCGGAGCGTAGCCGACGTCGGTCGTCCGGGGGGAGCCGCCATAGTAAAGGACCGCCAGGGCATAAGCCGGCACGACGGCAAGCACGAGGCCAAGGACAGGCTTCAGCTTGTCGAGCCAGCGCGGGAAGATTAGCGGACTCTCGTTGGGGGGATGCATGGTCCGAAGGCGGCATCATAGCGAGGTCGTACCGGAGGTCGCAACCTGACGGATCACTTTGAAATTCGGGCTTGGTCGCTGTCGCCAGTCCCGACGACTATCGGTCCACGACCCGATCAAAATTCGTACGGATTGGGTCCGAATAACCACGCATCCGTCGCCCTCCGCGTTGTTAGCGATCGGCTTCCGCGCGTACGAGCGGCGGCGTGCCGCGCCCCTCCAAGTCCTCCCATCAGAGACTTCCCGCACGACGTTGACAGCATCCCGGGGTACATAGCAGCGCGTCGAGAGCTGGTTCGGACGGAAGTTCAAGGATTCAGCCGAATGGCCGTCCCGGTTTTCTACTGCATCGCCATCGAAGGACGTAAGGGGGTCGCGGCACCGTAGCCCGCGACGGCGATCGCTCGCTCGAGCCGCGCGGCATCCTCCGGCGACTTCGCCCGCAATAGGTCCAGCCAACGCCCGACTTCCTCCAGGTTCCCAAGTTCGAGCTCGACACTGGCCAGCAGCAATACCGATCGCGCGTCGTGGCCGCGTTCGGCGGCCACGCGCTCGAGTTCGACGCGCGCGTCGGCGAGCTGCCCACGGTCGGCGAGCATCGATCCGAGCGTCATTCGCGATTCGTCCAGCCCGGGTTTAATCCGGAGCGCCTCACGTGTTGCCGCGATCGCCTCGTCCGGACGCCCGAGCGCGCGCAGGGCCAAGCCGAGATTGCCCCAGCCCTCCGCGAGCCACGGGTCGATCTGGACTGCACGAGAGAGAGCCGCACTCGCCTCATCTGCACGGCCCGATTGCAACAGCAGGCTTCCGAGGTCGAACTGAGCCCAGGCCAGGCTCGGATCGAGTTCGATCGCGCGTCGAAAGCGTTCCAGCGCTTCCGCTGTTCTCCCGAGCCGGGCCAACGTGGAGCCGACCTGATCGTGTGCGCTCGCGTCGTCAGGCCTGAGACGCAGCGCCTCCTGACCCTGCCTCAGCGCCTCCTCCAGCCGGCCGCGTCGTTCGTATTCGATCGCCAGTGACAGGTGCGCCACATGATTCTCGCGCGTCACGGCGATTGCCCGCTCGAACAACGAAGACCCATCTCTCCAGAATTCGAGCTGGTGTCGGGTGGCCAACGCGAGCGCCGCAAGCAACGTCACCGCGGCGAGTCGCACCACGACCCGCGGCAACACCGCCGCCCCTCGCCCCACGACCATCACGACGATCAGGTAAAGGCCGAGGTGCGCGAGATAGGTGTGCCGATCGGCCCACGCGTGCAACCCCACCTGAGCGAGGCCGCCGACCGGCAACCAGGCGACCAGGAACGCAAACCAGCCGACGGCGAGCCACGGCTGCGCGCGTCCGCGGCGCAACGCGATCAGGGTCGAGAGCACAATCGTCCCCGCGGCGACTGCGGCCTGCCCGAGCGGCCAACCCTCGAGCGGTAACGGGTAGACCGCGGCGAGACGGGCGGGCCAGATCGCTTGCGCGATCGAGTTCAATCCTCCGATCACTGCGGTCGCGGCACGATCGGCGAGTCCCCAGCGCGAAATCGGCATGACCGCGCCTCCCCGGGCCTGCGCAATCCCGGAGAGGATCCCCACGGCGAGCGCTATCAGGAACCAGGGCGCCTTCTCGACGACCCGCGCTCGCCACTCGCCCGAACTCAGTCGCCCTAGCGGCCAGGCATCCAACAACAGTAGCCAAAGCGGAACGATTACCGCGCTCGGCTTCGCCGCCAGCGCCGCCGCCAACGCGGCGGTGACCGCGAGGTAGCCACCCAGGCTCGGCCGTCGCACGTAGCGCACGTAACCCAGCAGGCAAACGAAAACGAAGCCGGCGCAGAGCAACCCCTTGCGCTCGGCGATCCAGGCGACCGACTCGACTCGCTGCGGATGGAATGCGAACAAGCTTGCGATCCCGCCCGCGGCCAGCAAGACCCGCGCCGGACTCGAAGCGCCGCGTTCGGCCAGCGATCTGCCGAGCGCGGCGAGCGCGGCGAACAACAACGCCGCATTGAGCGCGTGCAACACCACGTTCGTTCGATGGATCGGGCCCGGAGCCAGCCCAAAAATCGAAACATCGAGCAGATACGACGCCCAGGTCAGCGGCGCCCACAGACCTGCGTAGCCGAGGTTCCAGATCCACACCAGCGATGCGCTCGTGACCCCGGAACGAACCCATGGATTTTCGGTGACGTAGAGCGGATCATCGAACGCCACGTAGTCGAAGCGGGTCGCGGGCCAGAACAGAACCAGCGTCGCCAAGGCCAGGACCAGCGCCGAGATCCGGACGCGACTCGTCGGCCAGACACCGGGTGCGGGTGATTGCATACGGAAATCGCACCGAACCGCGCCGGCTACCCGCGGCGCGCTGCGGAACCGTCGTCCGCCGGCAGCTTCCGATCTGGAACGACCCACGACAGTACGGTGCTCACGAACGTGATGACGAGCGCTCCGACGAAGGCCGGCCAGAACAGGGGCGCCTCGAAGGGAATGCCGAACGCGCTGACCACTTTCGCCGTCATCCAGAGCACGACGGCGTTGATGACGAAGGTGAACAATCCCAGCGTCAAGATCAAGATCGAGCAGGACAGCAACTGCAGCAACGGGCGCACGAATGCGTTGAGCAGACCGAAAGCGAACGCGATGCCGCCCAGCGCCAGTGGCCCGCCGTCGAAGCGGATTCCCGGAACGACCTCGACTGCCGCCCAGAGGGCCACGGCATTGATCACCAATCGGAACAACCAGCGGGACGGGCTCATCGCTCGTGAATCTTACATCAATGTGAGCCACGGCCCTGTGGGCTGCGCCGATCCGGTACCGCTTCGGCTCCAGATTCCAGTCGTGGAGCCTCATTCCCATCGTGATCACGTCGGCCATGGGCAGCGAACCCTTGAAGAACTCTCCGGCGGTCGGATCGCCTGCCGGGCAATCGCCTCGACTGGCGGAAGATCGAAGGAGACACACCGGAAACTTGGGTGACGCTGCGCCACCTCGCACGAAAGGAGTCGCGTCGAGTTCGCGGCCGATGGATCGTCGCTCACCGAGCGCGGTGAGCAGCGCCTTCAAGGACCGGGCCTACATCGCCGAATTGGCGCATGATCGGATCGCTCCGCCGAGGCCGAAAGGGTCGTCAGCTGGCCGAGGGCGCTAGACTGGTTGCCATCAAGGGAGGCTCTCGATGATGGCAAGGTTCGGAGTTTGCTCTTTCACGCTGCGTGGACTCACGATCGCCCTGACCTTGCTCGCCGTGCAGTCCGCGCTCGCGGGCGTGACCGTGACGCTCGACGCCGCAGCACTCAACGTGCTGTTGCCGGCGTTCGCGCCGAGCCGGATCCAGGTGCCCCTCGGCGAGTCGAGCAAGCTCGACATCGAACTCTCCGATCTGCGCGTTACGGGCTTTTCGCCCTCCGGAGGTGCGGCCGGCAACGGAGCGATCCGAGCCGCGGTCCACGTTCGCGCCCCACAGCTTGGACTCGACCTCGCTTTGGAACCCCGTCTGTTGCCTCGCGTGGTGGTGCTAGGAGACGAACGATCGCTCGAGCTGCGCTTCGATAATCTGTCGGTCCCGCTTCCGCTCGCCGGGTCCATCGATCTCGGCTCGCTCGTGCGGCCGCTCCTGTTCCCGGCCGAGACTCTTTCTGAGATCGACGCGGCGCGGACACCGACTTGGCTGCGAACGCGCCTGGTGCAGGTGTTGACCGGCGCGCAAGGGTTACGGTTGGAGCTGGATCTGGAGGTCGTCGACGCGCCGACCCGGGCGACCGCCGGATCGCGATGATCCGGAGCCGACTCCGGGCCGCCGCGGTGGGCGCGGGACTCCTCGCGCTTCCCGCGTGCGATCGACCGGAGCCCGCCGACCTCGTGCTCGTCGGCGGAAGCGTTCTAACGCTCGATCCAGCGCGCCCGGAGGCCCAAGCCCTGGCGGTGCGCGCGGGGCGCATCGTCGCGCTGGGCGAGGAGTCCGTGATCCGCCGCCTGATCGGAGAGCGCACCGAGGTTCTCGAACTCGTCGGTGGGGTCGCCTCGCCTGGCTTCGTCGAGGCCCACGGGCACTTCACCGGTCTCGGACGCTCGCGCATGAAGCTCGACTTGCGCGGACAACGGGATTGGGCCGCAATCGTCGCGCGCGTCGCCGAGACGGCGGCACTCACCCCACCCGGCACGTGGATCCTGGGCTGGGGTTGGCACCAGGAGAAATGGGACCGGCCTCCCGTCCCGGAGGTCGAGGGATGGCCGACTCACGACGCCCTCAGCGCCGCGGTTCCGGATCACCCCGTCCTGCTCAAGCATGCGGCAGGCAACCACGCCGGGCTGGCGAACGCGGCCGCGCTCGTTCGTGCGGGGATCGGACCTGAGACCGCCGATCCGCCCGGGGGCCGGATCCTGCGCGACGGTTCTGGGCGCGTGACGGGCGTCCTGATCGAGACCGCTTTCGAACTCGCGGGAGCCGCAGCCGAGCGTGATCGGCTCGCACTCGGTTCCGAAGCGGCCGAAGCCGAATCGCTGCGGGAGATCGCCCTCGCCGACCAAGCCTGTCGCGAGGCCGGGGTGACCCTGTTTCACGATGCCGGCTCGGCGTTTGCGACCGTCGATCGTCTGCGGCGCGTCGATCGAAACGGCGGGCTTGCGGTACGCCTGTGGGTCATGCTCGCCGAAGACAACGACGCTCTCGACCGGCGAATCGCCGACTATCGGTTTCCCGCCGGCGGTGACGGGCGCGTCTGGGTCGGCGGGATCAAACGCGTCCTGGACGGCGCGCTCGGCTCGCGCGGAGCTTGGCTTCTCGATCCCTACTCCGACCTCGCCTCCACCAGCGGAACGAACACGATCGAACTCGGCGATCTGGAACGCACCGCGGAGATCGCGGCTCGCGAGCGATTCCAGCTCTGCGTTCACGCGATCGGTGATCGCGCGAATCGTGAGACTCTCGATCTGTACGAACGCGTACTGGCTCGCCACCCCGAGCGACGGGACCACCGCTGGCGCATCGAGCATGCGCAGCATCTACACCCGGACGACCTGCCGCGCTTCGCGCGCCTGGGCGTCATCGCCTCGATGCAACCGATCCACTGCATCTCGGACGCGTCGTGGGTTCCCTCTCGCATTGGCGACCGTCGGGCTGCCGCTGGCGCCTACATGTGGCGCAGCCTGCTCGATTCGGGCGCCGTCGTCATCTCGGGAACCGACACGCCGGTCGAGTCGATCGACCCGATCGCCAATTTCCACGCCGCCGTGACGCGCCATCTCGCCGGCGGGACCGCCTTTTACCCCGAACAGCGCATGACTCGGATCGAAGCACTGCGCGCGGCGACTTCGGCTGCGGCCTGGGGCGCTTTCGCCGAGGTCGACCTCGGCACGCTGACCCTCGGTAAACTCGCGGATATCGTAGTTCTCGATCAAAATCTGCTGGAGATTCCGGAAGATCGGATCCTCGACACGACGGTCCAGGCGACGATCGTCGGCGGAAAGGTGGAGTGGCGACGATGACTCGAAAACGAGCGGCGTGGGTGGCGGTCTGCATCTTGGCGGTGGCTGCGGCCGTGGCCTGCGTGGTCAATCCGGTGACCGGCAAGCGTGAGCTGAGCCTTGTCTCCCAGCAGCAAGAGCTGGCGCTGGGAGCATCGAGCGACAAAGAAGTCGTCGCGCAAATGGGCTTGGTCGAAGATCCGGCTTTGCAAGACTACGTGGCTAGCGTCGGCCGCAAGCTCGCCGCGCTCTCCGAGCGACCGGAGCTGCCGTGGAGCTTTCGGGTCATCGACGATCCCGTGGTCAATGCGTTCGCGTTGCCCGGCGGCTACATCTACATCACCCGGGGCATCTTGGCCCATTTCAACAGCGAGTCGGAGATGGCCGCGGTACTCGGCCACGAGATCGGACACGTCACCGCGCGGCACGGCGCAAGCCAGATGAGCAAGCAGATGGTGGCGCAGCTCGGCCTCGGGGTGGGCGCGGTGCTGGCGCCAGAAGCAGCCGAGCAGTTCGGCGAGTTGGCATCGATCGCTTCCGGGCTGCTGTTCCTGAAGTTCGGTCGCGACGACGAGCGCCAAGCCGACGACCTCGGTCTGCGCTACTCGGTCGCGGGAGGGTTCGATCCGCGGCCGATGACCGATGTTTTTCGCACACTGGGCAGGGTCGGGCGCGCCTCGGGCGGCGAGCAAGTCCCGAGCTGGCTTTCGACCCATCCGGCCCCCGAGAACCGCGAGGAGCGCATCCGGGCGAGCATCGCCGCGATGCGGCGTGACTTTTCCGGTTCCATCGTCGAGCGGGAGAGTTATTTGTCGCGAGTCGACGGAATCGTTTTCGGCGACGACCCGCGCGAAGGCTACTTCGAGGGCACCGAATTTTTCCACCCCCAGATGAAATTCCAGGTCAAGTTCCCGGAAGACTGGAAGACGGCGAACATCCGCAGCGCGGTGCGCGCGATGAGTCAAGCGGCGGGCGCCGCGATCGAAATCACGCTCGCGGCCCAGGCCGATCCCGTCACGGCGCTTGCGGATTTCGAATCCAAGGAAGGCACCACGACGACTGGACGCTACGCGCCGCGACTTTTGGGTCGTCCGGCGAGCGGCGTGAGCTTCAGCGCGAAGAGCGAAACCGCCGAGTACCGCGGAGTCGTCGCGTTCGTTGACCACAACGGACGGGTGCTGCGGCTGCTCGGCTGGGGCAGCGCGACCCACTGGGCGACGAGCGGCGACCTGGTTCGGCGCTCGATCGAGTCCTTTGCGCAACTGACCGATCCCAAAGCGCTCAACGCGCAGCCCGCACGGATCAGGATCGTCAAACCGACGCGACCGATGAGCACCGCTGAGTTCGCCTCGGCCTATGGGGGTAAGGTCTCGGCCGAAACCCTGGCGACGATGAACGGCCTGGAGGCGGACGGACGCTATGTCGGGGGACGCACCTACAAGGGTGTGCGCTAGACCGACCACTCCAAGACCGAACCGTGTTCGGGATCGTCGACGAGGTGGTTCGGTCGGAAGCCGAGTTTCTCCAGGATTCGGTGCGAGGCATTCCGGTCCGGGAGTGTCCGTGCCGTGAGCTGGATCTCCGGATCCGCGGCACGCGCCAGATCGATCAGCGCACGCGCCATTGCGGTCGCTCGCCCACGGCCCTCGAACTCCGGAAACGTGTAATAGGCGATCTCGACGCGACCACCCCGCGGGACTGACGTGAATCCGGCAGCACCGACCGCGGTTGCACCCTCGACGGCGAGGTAGCCGATCCACGGCTCCTCGAATCCGACCCGTCGGTAGAGCGCGACCGTAGCCCGGGCCGTATCGGCTGCGGCGGGCGACAGCGGGTCCGTGCGGCCGCGAACGGTTCCCGACGTATCGATCGGGACCAGGATCAGGTCGTTCGTCATCGACCCCAGCCTCCTCAAGGGAATACGCGTCGCGCTATCCGGCGCTCCCGAGTAACGGCCGCCCGATCGCCAGAATCCCGGCGACGATCAAACTCAGCGGCAGCACGACGCCGATCAGCCCCAATCCGGTGCTGGCCGCCGGATCGGGCCGTCGTTTGATCGCGATGGCCACCCCGTGCGCAACGACCAAGGCGACGATCATGACCGTGATGTGGCCGAAGAGCGCCGGGTAGAACGGCCGGGTGAGCAGCACCAGCATTCCGAGAACTACCTGGAGGTCTAGCGCCCCGACGAAGGCCAGCCGCAAGATCCGCCCCATTCGTCCCTCTGGGATCGCACGAACGATCGCCAAGACCAGCGCGAGCGCGGCTGCGACGCCGAGCGCCAGCACGAGGTATCGCAGTCCGGAGTGTGCATGGAACAGCATCAGGGAATCTCCTCGGCTAGCGCATCATGGCACATGGCGCCGGGAAGACGGGGGCTGATGGGTGTCCGCCCGATGCGGTCGATTATACTGCGCCCGGGCGTGAGACCCTTGGCGCAATGGCCCCCACGGACCGATGCGATTCACGTCCGCCGAATATCGATCGGCGAGGAGTTCGATGATCCACCCCGCGACCGAATTGCGCCTCGTCAACGCGACGATCGGCTATGGTGTGTTCGCGAACCTCGATATCCCGCGCGGGACGATCACATGGGCTCGCGATGGCCTGGACCGCAGCTTCACGCGCGAACAGATCCGCGCCATGGAGTCGCCGTACCCGGAGATCATTCACAAGTACTCGTTCGTGACCCGCGACGGCAATCATTGCCTGTGCTGGGACATCGGGCGTTACCTCAATCACTCCTGCCGCGCCAATTGCCTGGCTCCGGGCTACGACTTCGAGATCGCCGTTCGCGATATCGTCAAGGACGAGGAGCTGACCGACGATTATGGCGCGCTGAATATCGACGCTGAGTTCGAATGCCATTGTTTTGCGCAGGACTGCCGGAAGAAGATCCGTCCCGGAGACTTGCTCGATCACGCGGAGGAATGGGATCGCCAGATCGCCGGAGCCTTCGCCCTGATCTCGAGCGTCGCACAACCACTGTGGCAGTTCGTCCACGAACGAGACGAGATCCAACGCGTGCTGGCGAGCGGTGCCCCGCCCACCTCCTGTCGCACCCACTATTACCCGATCGATGTCGCCATCGCCGACACCCGTCGTTGACCCGCAGCGCGAACGAACCCAGGCCGGCCGCGGGTCAGCTCTGGGCCTTGCCGCCGACCGGCCGCTTGGCGCGGCGGCGGCCGCGGGCGGCTTGCTTGGCGCCTGCCGGCCGCGAGATCGGTTGCCAGAAGGTCTTCGGCCGCTCCGGCGCCCCGCGGCAGATGTCGCAAAGACCACAGGGCTCACCGTCGGCTTCCCCGAAATAGCGGCGAAGAAAGACCGCGCGGCACTCGGTGCTCATCGCGTACTCGGCGATGCGGTCCAGGCGCCGCCCGTCCTCGGTTCGCAGCGTGAGGAATCGACCCGCGAGGTTGCGTGCTTGATCTTCGAACTCGGCCGCGGGTAGCGCGACCTCGATACCTTCATGGCCGACACGTACCAGTTGCGCTTCTTCGAGTACGACGATCAGCGCCCGCGCCTGCCGTTCGCCCAGTCGCGCAGCAATCGTCAACGCTTCCTCGTCGGCGCTTCGACCCTCGCCGGCCCAGGCCGCAAGCGCGGCGACGATCCGGTACAGCTGATCCGGACGCACTCGGCTCGTCTGCAGCAGGGCCTCGTGAATCTCGCGGTCTCCCTCATCGAAGAACAGGATGCAGTTTGCCTTGGATCCGTCTCGACCCGCGCGTCCCGCCTCCTGGACGTACTGCTCCATCGATGCCGGGGTGTGATAGTGAACGATGTAGCGGATATCGGGCTTGTCGATACCCAAGCCGAACGCGCTGGTGGCGACCATGATCGTGCGACGGCCGTGCTTCATGAACAGCTCTTGCTCGGCGTTGCGGTCTTTCGCATTCATGCGCCCGTGATAGCGGTGGACCGGCATGCGCATCAGACGCAGCGCGCCGTAGATCTCATCGACTGCCTTGGTCGTCGCGCAATAGACGATTCCCGGTCGGTGCAGGCGTTGGATCAGGCGGGTGAAAGCGCGCAGGCGCTGATTCCCCGCAGCGCGCAGAACTTCGAACGCCAGATTCGCACGGTGCGGGGAGCCGGCGATGATCTCCGGATCGCGCATGCCAAGGTAACGGATGATGTCGTCGCGGACGCCCTTGGTAGCGGTGGCGGTCAGCGCCAAGACGGGCGGCGAGCCGAGTTCGCGAAGCCGTTCGCCCAGCCGCAAGTAGGCCGGCCGGAAATCGTGACCCCATTCCGAGATGCAGTGCGCCTCGTCGACGGCCGCAAGCGCGATCCCCGACTGCAACAGAGCCTCACCGAGTTCTGCGCCACCGAGGGTTTCGGGCGTCGTCATTACGAGCAGCGGCCCGCCGGAGGCGATTCGGGCCAGCGCTTCCCGGCGTGAGGGTCCCCGGACGGTGCCGTCGACCCGCGCAACCGGGATCCCGCGCGCGAGCAGCTTCTCGTGCTGATCGCGAATGAGCGCGAGCAACGGAGAGACCAGCACCACCGGTCGCGGCAGGATCATCGAGGCGACCTGGTAACAAGCGGATTTGCCGAACCCCGTTGGCAAGACCACGAGTACGTCCCGGCCGGCGAGCGAGACCCGCAGGCTCTGTTCCTGTTCGGAGTAGAGCCGTCGGATCCCCAGACGCCTCGCGGCGTCTGGCAATCGCAGGGTCGGCCCGGCTTCGCCCGGTGTCGGAGATCCCCCGCGGCGTCGCCGTCGCCGCCGCGATCGCCGCCGCTCGGTTGTGGGAGAACTCGACTCTCCCACTGCACCCGGTTGGACGCACGGCTTGGATGACTCGGAATCGCTCGACACCGCACTCCGACGGCCGCCGACGGCAGCACCCCTCGAACGCGGGGCGACCGAAAAGCATCGGCCGGCCAACCGCGCGGGGCCATCGGATGGTGACACAACCACCGGGGAACTGTCAGCCCGGTCAAAGATCGACTGGCCTCTCCCCGTCCGGGACACCAAGTTGAGTGGGGGCGGGTCGCCCAAGGGGAGCAACGGCAGATGACGAGTTACGTACTGATCACCGATGAGCCGGAACGGGTCCGGCAGTTGCATGGTAGTCCGACCGACTGGTCCGAGTGTCGATTCCGTACGGCAGCCGACGCGTTGGCCTGGGAACGGGAGCGTCGTGGCGACGGTTCGGTCTCGCTCACCAGCCAGGGCTGGCAGTGGGGCTGCGCCTTCACGACCGACGCCGCGGCCGACGCTTGGGTCGCCGCCCGAGGCCTCGAGATCGAGTACGCCGGTCGACCGAGACTCGCGAATCCCTGATCGACACCGCGCCGAGAAATGGTGCCTGTCCCCCTTCTTCAGAGGCGGCGCAAGTGCAGGACGACTCTCGGAATTCGGTCACCCGGTTGTGACGGCGAGGGGCCCCGGGTCTCGATCTGGAATCCGGTCGCCATCTCGATGAGCGCACGTTCGTTGGGGAAGTGACACGGATCGCCCCGATCGACGCCGCGAGCCTGCAGTTCGACGAACGATCGGTCCGGGTGCAATTCCGACAGTCCGCACTCCAAGACAAGCAGGCCTCCCGGGGCGAGGAGCTTGCGGCAGTGGGCCAGGAACTCGGGCTGCTTTTCACGGAAATAGTGAAAGACCGAAGCGCAGAGAATGAGATCGAATCGCGCGGCACCGTCGAGCTCGAACACGTCGGTCACCTCGAACTCGACCCCGCCCGCCTCGTAGACCGCCTCGCGGTAGAGTCGTGCGAGCCTGATCTCCTCGCGCGCCGTGTCCACGCCGAGGACGCGCTCGGCGCCTCGCTCCCGCAGTCGGAACGAGAAGTAGCCCGCATTGCAACCGACGTCCAGACACCGTTTACTGATCAGATCCGGCAGGCGCAGCGCGACGAGCTTGGCCGCGGAGTCTGAGTTCTGTCGCCGCTGGCCGAGATCGTCATAGCACTGGTATTGGGTCCGTGAGGTCAACTCGGCCGCGCACTTGCGCCGAACCAGGTCGACGATCGCCCGGACGGCTCGGCCATTCTCGGCGACGACACGCTGCGAATGCGCCTGATCGGTCTCCCCCGAGAGTCGAGCGACGTGAACCCGTTCCTCGACCTCGGCGCCGACCCGCACGACGAAGCGCCCGACGTCGACGGGAATGATGTTGGCGCGCCCGGCAACGGCTGCTTGCAGCGCCTCGCCAGCTTCGAGCAGGTGCCAGCCCTCGACGACGAGCCAGCGCTCGGTCAGCCCGAGCATCGTCTCGACCTCCTCCAGGAGCCGCTCATACCAGGCCTCCCGCTCGGCCGTCGTCAGGGCCTCGCGCCAGTGGGTGTCGATCGAGGGCCGGTACGTCGGCGTCCAGTCTGCCGGCACCGTGGCCGAGCAGTAGCGCTGGACGAAGTCGACGTAGACGCCGTCGGTACTCATCGTAATCAACCGTGCGGCGCGGCGCGCTTCCTCGGGTCGCCAGACCCAGGTCGACTGGAACGGCCCGCGGAACGCGGCCGCCAAAGACGACTTGCCCTGCCGTCCCTTCCCCCGGATCAGGACAAGGTTCGGCAGCTCCGGACGGACCCGCAGCGGCGGCAATTCCGGGCCGATCTCTGATCTGTCCGACTTCGCGAGATCGTCGATCCGCGCGCGCAGCTCGCCGAGATCGTCGATGATCGGCAGACCGAGCGCCTCCAGCCGCTCGCGGCGGCACGGGTCGTTCGAAGACGGTAGCGCCAAGACGCAGGTCAACTCGCGCCCGAGTGCGGCCCAGCCCTGGTCGTCGAACGCATCGTCGACCATCAAAAGCTCGATTGGAGTCTCGGGCCCGAGGAATCGCAGGTAGGCTGCCTCGATCGCCCGGATCGCATTTTCGATCGGACCGTCGACGGTCAGATCGTGCCGTAGGCACAGGCAACAATCGCGACCCACATGGAGCGCGGCGAAACGCCCGAAGAGTCGCTCCAGATCGCCCGGGAGATCGTATCGCGGCCAGGCCAACGTCCGTCGGGCCGCCCGTGTTGCAAGTCGCCACTCCCGCCGGCCGGCCGGCGGCACTTCCAGTTCGAGAGTTGCCATGTTCGCCTGCAGCAGCAACTCGCATACCAGCGCGATTGATCGAAACCGCGGCGGAGGTGACGGATTATTGACAGCTGGCGCGCTACTCGGAACGGAATCTTCCGGATCTCCGTCGCTCCGAAAATCTAGAAGATCCCGTTCCTCGGACTCCCGGCGGGTGCGACGTGAGCGTGATTACCTACACTGGGCTCGGATGCACTGACAGGAGGAAGGGGTTCCGAGCGTGAAGACGGCGGACAAGGAGCAGTTGCAACACGAGAAATATCCGTTGCCGCAGCTGACGCTGCAACTTGCGGAAAGATTGACCGCCCCGTTGCCCCCCACCGTGAAACCGCTTGCCCCGCCGCTCATCCCGGAGGAACATTGCGAGCTACAACTGGAAGAACCCATCCCTCCACTCGCGCAATTCGGACAAAGCGGCAGCGGGGGCTGGGGCGTCGCGGCCGGAGAAGCGGACTTGACCGCGAACGATTCGAACTCGGACCCAAGGCGCTCGCGAATGTCACGGAAGCTCGCCCGCGCAGGACGACCCAACTCGTCGGCGGCCTGCCCGAACAACTCGTAGCGGCCGAACGCGGCACCGTTCGACAGTGTCACGCCAACTCGTCGCCCGCGCCGTGCGACCTCCGCTCGCTCCACTCCGTCCCCCGGATCAATCGACAGCGTCCAAGTCTGCCCCGAGGGAACCTCCTCAACTTGCAACCGCCGCTCGGAAACTAGGACGTTGGCCGATGGAAGCTCGATCGGCAGGAGCGCCAACAGTTCATGCGGCAGGGTCGCCTCGCGGGACACGAAGCCGTACAACTCCTCCGGAGCGCCGTCGGCGTCCCGATCGACCGCGACCCAGACGCGGTCCGGCCCGTCGCTAAAGATCTCGACAGCCGCCTCCGCATCGCCCCGGACCCACGTGTCGGCCCACACCGAGCCGACGCATAAACCCACGGCAAGCAGCGACATCAGCCCTCGTCCACTCGACATACCAAACCTCGTTGCTGGAGGCGTCACCGGCGGGGTGCACAGTGGCGCCGCGCCGAAGCGGGACTCGAGGACAAAGGTCGGACATCGAGCGCGACGCGGCAAGTGGGTCCGTTGCAGCCGAGACTGCAGCCCGTTGCGTCAAGAGGACCCGGTCAAACCAGACGCGTCACGATTGTGGACACCGCGACGATGCCCGCGGCGGCGAGCAGCCGGCCGAGCCCTCACGAGTTCGTGGCTCGCCGCGACTTGATCAGCGAGGCGACCACGCAAGCGGCGAGCGTCCCGATCACCACGCCGAGCGAAAGCAAAATCGGGACTTCGTACCAGTGGTGGACCAGCATCTTCGTCCCGACGAAAACCAGGATCGCCGCCACGCCGGGCTTCAGATATTCGAACTTGTCGAGCATTCCGGCGATGACGAAAAACAGCGCGCGCAGACCCAGAATCGCGAAAACGTTCGAGCTGTAAACGATGAATGGATCGTCGGTCACCGCGAAGATCGCCGGAATGCTGTCGACGGCGAAGACGAGGTCGGTCGTTTCGACGACGATCAGGACCAAGAGCAGCGGGGTGCCGAACCAGCCACGGCGCGACCGGACGATGAACGCGGGGCCTTCGTAGGCCGCGGTAAACGGCAGCAGTTTCTGGGCCAGGCGCACCACCGGGTTTCGCTCCGGCTCGACACGCATTTCCTCGTGCCGCAGCATCCGATAACCGGTCCAGATAACGATCACCGCAAAGACGTAGATGATCCACTCGAAGCGCGCCAGCAAGGCCGCCCCGACGGCGATCATGATCCCGCGCATGATCACCGCGCCGAAGATCCCCCACTTGAGCACTCGGGGCTGAAGCTCTGGGGGCACCGCGAAATACTGAAAGACGAGAATGAAGACGAACAGGTTATCCACGGACAGCGAGAGCTCGATGACGTAGCCGGTGTAATACTCGAGTGCCGGAGTCAATCCTTCCCGACTGTAGATGAACAGCCCAAAGGCCAGGGCCAGGGCCACCCAGCCAGCGCTCCAGGAGAGTGCCTCCTTGAAGCTGAGGACGTGACTGCGGCGGTTCAGCACCCCGAGGTCGAGGACCAACAGGGCGACGACGAGCCCGGTGAAGACGATCCAGACCGTCGATCCATGGGAACCCATTTCACTCCTTTTCGTCGGGCGGCGACGGCTTACCTTACTGGGCTGGCCGACCATCGTAAAGCACCGTACCCGCGGCCTGCGACTGTGCTACAACAAGCGCTTTGCTGCCCGCGCCTTGCAAGCGGGCCGGAGGCCGCCGTGGAGCAGTCGAATCGCTCGACCGAGTCCGCCGACTCGCCAGCCGCGGTCCGCCCGGGCGCGGGGTTGGCGATCGCCATCGCGGTCGCAGTCGGCGTGCTTTCGATCTTGGTCTACCTGCCCGCTGCGCGCGGGGAGTTCGTCTGGGACGATCAGCACTACGTCTCAGGCAATCCGCACATTCAAAGACTGGGTGCGGAAACGGTCGCCTGGACTTTCAGCCAGAGTTACATCGGTAATTGGCATCCGCTGACCTGGCTGTCGCACGCGCTGGATCTGCGGCTGTTCGGTTCGAACACGACCGGTCACCATGCGGTCAACTTCATCCTGCACGGGTTGAACTCCGCGCTGTTGCTGCTCGCGTTGTTCCGACTGACCGGGCGTCTCGGACCGAGCGCTGCCGTCGCCTTGCTGTTCGGCCTCCACCCGCTGCACGTCGAAAGCGTGGCCTGGATCACCGGGCGCAAGGACGTGCTGAGCATGTTCTTCTTCGTCATCGCGCTGCATACCCACGTGAGCTGGGCGCGCCAGCGACACATGTGGGCTTGGATCGCCACAGCCGCTGCCTTCGCCGCCGGGCTGGCCAGCAAACCGATGCTGGTGACCTTCCCGTTCGTATTGTTGCTCCTAGACTACTGGCCGCTTCGCCGCCTGGACACTCGGGCCGTGATCGAGAAAATTCCGCTATTCGTGCTCTCGCTCGCTTCGTCCGTGATCACCGTAATCTCACAGGCCGCCGACTCTTCTCTGACCTCGCTCCAGGTGATCGGATTGGCCATGCGCGTGCAAAATGCGATGGTGGCCTACGTCCGCTACCTGCTCAAGATCTTTTGGCCGACCCCCCTCTATCCGTACTATCCGTATCCGTCGCTCGATGCGGACCCGCTCACGTTCCTCGCGCTACCCGGTTCCGCCGCGCTCCTAGGGGTGCTCAGCTGGTATGTCTGGCGCGAGCGCGCACGAAGCGGATATCTGCTGTTCGGCTGGCTGTTTTTCATCGGGACGCTCATCCCCGTCATCGGCTTGGTTCAGGTCGGTCGTCAATCGATGGCCGACCGCTACGTCTACATTCCGGTCATCGGTATCTTTGTCATGCTGGTCTGGGCGGTCGACGCGGCTCTCGCCCGCTGGGTGCCGGATGCGCGGACCGCGATCGGTGCGGCGCTCTTGGTGGTGGTCTGCCTGCCCCTGGGCTTCCTGACCTGGGAGCAGGCAAAGTTCTGGCGCTCGTCAGAGTCGCTCTGGACCCACGCGATCGAGATCGCCCCGCGATCGGCGCTGACGCGCTTCAATCTGGGGAACGCCCTCGCGCGGCGCGGCGACTTCGACGGCGCGCTCGAGCAGTTCCGAATCGTGGTCGACCAGAGCCGCGACCCCCAGGATGTCGCCCATGCCCGCTACCAGTCGGCGATGGTGCTCAAGCGGCAAAACCGAATCGCCGATGCCTTGGTCGAGTTGGACGCCGCCGTCGCGGCCACCCCGTATCGCGTCGACATCGTCGGGGCACGTGCGAACACGATGTTTCAACTCGGTCGCCTCGAGGAAGCGGAGGCGGGCTATCGCGAGGCGCTGGCCGGCAACGGCAGTGCGCGCGACTTGGCGCAGACGCAGCGTGACTACGCCGCGTTCCTTCTTGCCGGCGGACGCGCGGAGGAGTCGGTCGAGGCTTGCCGACGTGCGGTGGACTTGGCACCGATCCCGGCGAGCTTTGAAGCGCTGGCGATCGCGCTCGTTCGGGCTGGACG
>JANNRU010000567.1:0-3867 GCA_031401755.1 Acidobacteriota bacterium
CTGACGGGGCGGAGTCCCGGCGATCCGCCGCCGACGCTGATGGATTATCTCCCGGAAGACGCCCTGCTCGTTGTCGATGAGAGTCACGCCACGCTGCCGCAAGTTCGGGGCATGTATCACGGTGATCAGTCAAGAAAGCGCACCCTCGTCGAGCACGGTTTCCGCTTGCCATCGGCGATGGATAATCGGCCGCTGACCTGGGAAGAGTTCGAGGCGCGACGTCGACGCGCGATCCACGTGTCGGCGACGCCCGCCGAAATCGAGCTCACGCTGGCGGGAGGCGAGGTGGTCGAGCAGTTGATCCGGCCGACCGGTCTGCTCGATCCGGCGGTCGTGGTTCGCCCGATCGCCGGCCAAGTCGATGACTTGCTGGGGGAGATCCGTCGACGCGTCGAGAGAGATCATCGAGTCCTGGTGACGACACTGACCAAGCGGATGGCCGAGGACTTGACCGATTACTATCGTGACCTGGGAGTCCGTGTCGAGTACCTGCACTCTGAGATTCAGACGCTCGACCGCGTACGGATCTTGCGTGATCTTCGGCGCGGCGAATTTGACGTCTTGGTCGGCGTCAACCTGTTGCGGGAGGGACTGGACTTGCCCGAAGTGTCATTGATTGCGGTGTTGGACGCGGACAAAGAGGGTTACTTGCGCTCGGAGCGGTCGCTGATTCAAATCGTCGGGCGAGCGGCTCGGCACGTCGACGGAACGGCGATTCTCTATGCCGACACGATCACTGGCTCGATGCGACGCGCCATGGACGAAACGGCAAGGCGCCGTGCGACCCAGGAGGCCTACAACGAGGCGCACGGCATTACGCCGGAGAGCATCAAGCGGTCGATCGACGAACTAATGGGCAGCCCGTTAAGCGCCGATTACTCCACGGTCGACTTAGAGCCGTCCAACGACGACGACGAACTGTTCGCCGATGCCGCAGCCCTGCGCGCGGAGATCGCGCGGCTGGAATCGGAGATGCACCAAGCGGCGGAGGCGCTCGAGTTCGAGCGCGCAGCCGAGCGACGCGATCGGATTCGGTGGTTACGACAACGCGAGATCGTCACCGGATGACTCAGGGAAAACTACGCACTTCCGGCGGAATCACCCCTTCCCGCCAGAGGCGTTGGAGATACCGTTCCTCGATCGCTGAGCTGACCCAGCGCTTCGGATCGAATTCCAACACCACGTCGAACTGCTCCGGAATCGGCGGCGTCGCCAGCGTCAATTGCAGGTTGCGTTCGTCGATCACCGTGCAGACCGCGGCCAAGTCGGAGTCGGTGAACGGACGTCCGAGCGCCGACTGCAGTCCCCAACCAAAGTAAAACGGGGGCTGGATCCACTGCGGAACCCCGGAGAGTCGGATCGCGCAGGGCGCTTTCAGCTCCGCGGTGCGAACTTCGATCTCCGCACGGATCTCGGCGACTGCAGAAGACGCCGAGCGCCAGTCCGCGCTCGTTCGGAGCGTGGGCGGGAGGAACAGCCCGGCCGTCACGAGCAGAATCGCTAACGGCCATTTCCAGCTAGCGGGCGACGAGCGGCCGACCGAAAGCGAGTCGATCAAGACGGTAGCGAAGAGGACCAGACCTACGATGGGCAGCAGGTGATGACGGACTGCGAAGTAGGTCCCGTACAGGATCGCGGTCGAACCGAAGTACCAGATCGGTCCAAGGACCCATAGATCCCGTCGTCGTTGGTCAGGCAGGTTGCCGAAGTTCCGGGCTACGAGGGTGAGCAGTCCCAATGCGAGCGCCGCGCTGACCGGACCGACCCAGGGAATGCTGCCCGGAGTAAAGAGCGTCGGATCGACGAGGGAACGCCAGAATTGCTGATGGAACCCGACGAACGCGGACCACGACGCGTAGTGTACGGGATAACCATCGCCCCCGACGAAGTTCCCGAACGCGAGCCAGCGCAATGCGAAATAGACCGTGAGAATTCCCGCGCTGGGCGCATACGTTCGGAAGAGATCTCGAACCACGGATCGCGAGATCGGCCACAGACGCCCGTCAACGAGGTCGCGCCCCAGGGGAAGGGCGAGGAACACGATCGCCGACTCCTTGGTCAGCAGCGCGCAGGCGTAGGTCAAATGGAAGGTGATCGGGGAGGAATCGCGGTCGCGATGGCGAAGGAACGTGAAAAATGACGCCAGGCCGAACGCCGTCGCTAGTAGTTCTTCCCGAGCGGTGATGAATGGGACGATTTCCGCGAAGATCGGATGGACTGCGGTCGCGCATGCCCCGGCGGCGGCGACGACTGGACGCTCGGGGACGATGCGACGCAGGATCGCAAATACCAGCAGCACGATCGCGACGAAGCAGGCCGAAGACGTCAGATGAAATCCGAAAGCCTGTGTGTTCCAAATCGTGAACTCGGCGGCGAGGAGCCAGATCTTGATCGGACGCAAGTAGCCCCGGCCGAGCTCGGGATCGATCCCCCAACTCTTCCAAACATCACCGCTTTCATTGTTCCACAGAAGCGCAGGAAAGTAGCTCGTTGGCTTGCCATGGAAAGAATGAATGAGGTCGAAGTCGTCACCGATGAACGAGTCACCCCAGTGCGCTGCGTAGAGTGCCGTGGCGATGAGGGCGAGTAGGAGCCACCAGGCCTTGTCGAGCCGATTTGCGGCCGAGATTCGCTCCGTCATCGGGAATCCGTTTCACCGTGCCATGAGCCGCGCACGAACGCATCGTCGATGGCGCAGAACGAGAACGTCGCTTGCGGTGACCGGTCCAGGTCGCGGAACTGCGCGTCCAACGCACGGAGGGTCGGCGCCTTGGCCAGATCGACTCCGTGAATCATGGAGCATGCGCCCGCCGAGAAATCCCCGCCAATGGAATAGGGCGGTCCCGGGTCGACCGTCGCCTTGCGGGGCTCCGGATTCATCGATCCCAAAAATCCGGGTGGCTCAACCGCAGTCGATGCTTGGAAATTCCCGCGGCAATCATGGCTCCGGCCGACCTCCGGCGCATCATAGCGGATCGCCCAGCGCCGCGGGTTCGCGCGGGTGGTACGATTCTTACTTCCAACCACGGTCGGACTTCGATGGGTGACTTGAATCTTGACTTTTCGGGAATCACCGTAAGCGTCACAGGTCTGCCCGATTGGGTCGCGTCGCGATTTGCCCGAGAATGGGTCGCGTTCGTTCGTCAAGTCCCGATTGGCCTGCCGTTCCTGAGCATGGCCTTCGACGAGCGATCATTTTCACGGCCGACCGGAACGTTCCAGCCCAAGGCGATGGTCGCGGAGTTCGATCCGAACGGCGTCTGGTTTCGTATGCCCGAGGGCGAGATCCGGATTAACCCGGGTGGGCGCGCGAGCGGCCGTCTCGCGGCACTGGACGATGACCGGGCATACTTCACCGTGCAAAACCTTCTGCGAGCCGCGCTTGCGTATCGGCTTCCCGATCGGGGCGGCGCCCTCGTCCACGCAGCCGGTCTGGTCCTCGACGGACGAGCCTTCGCGCTGGTCGGGAGCGAAGGCGCGGGCAAGTCCACGTGGGCCAATCTCGGCGCCACCGGCGGCGCGCTCGTTCTCAGCGACGACCTGTTGCTGATCGACGGGCTCGGCGGGCAAGTCACGGCATTGGGATCACCGTTCCGATCGACTTTCCGCGGCCCGCTCGCACCGCCAGGTCGCTGGCCGCTGACGGCTTGGCTGTTCCCGACCCACGGGCGGCCGCCGGCGCTCGCGCCCGTCTCGTCACTACTCGGCCGGGCGCGCCTGGTCGCCAACCTTCCTTTCATTGCCGAGTCGCTCCAATCCGACCCACGTGTCGCAACGTGCGTCGACTCGTTACTCGCCGCGGTGCCCGGAGCCGAGCTGCGCTTCGCCCTCGATGGTGATTTTCTCTCACTTCTCACGGACTGGGAC
>JANNRU010000568.1:0-1587 GCA_031401755.1 Acidobacteriota bacterium
CGACCCTGGCGATCCATCCGACAATCGAAGCTCCCCGCGAACATGCTCCCCAGTTTTCCACAAATTGATCCACTTTTCCACATTTGTTTGTCGAAGACTAGGATTCGCGATCCTTCAATGAATGGCCGGAGAGAACGATGACAGCCCGCGAGTACCTTCGATCGCGGTCCTGGCTGGGCAAGAAATTCGGCTTGCGCACCATGCGGACGCTGATGAGCGAATTCGGGCATCCCGAGCGTGCGTTTGATAGCGTCCTCGTTGCCGGCACGAACGGCAAGGGATCAGTGACCGCGTATCTCGATACCGCTCTGCGCGCAGCCGGGCTGAGCGTGGGTCGATACACCTCGCCGCATCTGATCGATATCCGCGAGCGGATCACCGTCTCGGGCCGGAATATTGGACCGCGCCGGTTTGAGCAGCTGGTGCTCGAGGTTCGTGACAGGGCAGAGGCCCTGAAGCGTCTTGGGGTGCTCGGTGCTCACCCTAACCACTTTGAAATTCTGACCGCGGTCGCGTTCCTGCATTTCAAGACCTGCGCTGTCGATGTGGCGGTGCTGGAGGTCGGGCTTGGGGGCAGACTGGACGCCACGAACGTGGCTTCCCCGGTCGTTTCGGCGATTGTGAGCATCGACTTCGACCACGAGGAATATCTGGGCCGCACCCTCGCCGCCATCGCGGGCGAAAAGGCCGGAGTTGTGCGGAGAAGCCGCGCCGTCGTCATAGGGCCAATGGCGGATACCGCTAGAAACACCATCCTTGAAGTGGCCCGCCGCCGCCGCGGCCGGGTGGTGTCTGCGCTACAAGGCGTCACCCTGCGCGACCTCGACGGCGGGCTCAGCGTGCGGACACCGGTCGGACGCTACCCCCGGATCAAGCCCCTGACGGGAGCTCATCAGCGCACGAATCTTCTGGTGGCGATCCGCGCCCTCGAAGCTCTCCATGCGGTCCGCCAGAACTTCGATCTCACGCGCGCGGTCGCCGCAATGAGTGGCACGACCTGGCCGGGGCGGCTGGAGCGCATCGTGGGACGAAGGGTGTTTCTTCTGGATGGAGCACACAACCCCGCGGGGACTTCCGCGCTCGCCCGTTACTTGGAAGAGACAAAGACGCCCCACATTCTGGTGTTTGGGGCGATGCGCGACAAACACGTCGACGAGATGGCGGGCGACCTCTTTGGGCCGGCGCGGCTCGTGATAGCGACTCGAGTCCGGATGGCGCGAGCTTCGACGACCGCTCAGCTCGCTCAGATCGGCGGCGCCCTGGGCAAGAGGGTGGTCGAGGAGCCCTCGATCCGTCTGGCTTTGCAGCGTGCGGTCCGGGCCGCTCAAAAAACGGAAACAGTTGTGGTTGCCGGCAGTCTCTATCTGGTAGGCGCGGTGAGAAAGCGGCTTCTGGAGAATCGTATGCCGCGGTAGCGCGCCGATGGCCTAGCCCGTGGTGAAAGTCCCTCCGCGCCGAAAGCGGATCTTTTCCGCCAGCTCCGCGTTGCCAAACCTGGAAATACTCCCGGTATTACTGCGGTTCGGCGGCTTGAACTGGCGAAAGATCTCTCGCTTTCGATCGCGGTCGACTTTCACCACGGACTGC
>JANNRU010000569.1:0-1961 GCA_031401755.1 Acidobacteriota bacterium
CTACCAAAAGATTCGGGCCCGTCCGAATCCCGACCTCGAGTTTCTGGGCGTGGTGGTCACGATTCACGACAAGCGCACGTTGTTGGCCAAGGACATCCACAAGCAGATCCAGACGGTGTTCGGCGACAAGGTGTTCCGAACCACGATCTCGAAAAGCGTCCGACTCGAGGAAAGTCCGGCTTACCGGCAGAGTATTTTCACCTTCGCGCCCGGCTCGAGCGGTGCGCTGGAGTATTACGGACTGACGGAAGAGGTAATCCAACGTGTCTAGCCAAAGAGGACTTCCTCAAGACCGGCGGATGCGCCATGACAGCCACCTCGTCGACGAGATCATCGCCCCCCGATCGGAATCGGTGGGGCGGATGATCGACATTCGTCGAGTCGAACCGAACCCGCATCAGCCACGGAAAGACTTCGGCGACCTGACCGAGATGATCGCGTCGGTCAAGGACAAAGGGATTCTCGAGCCGATCCTGGTCCGGGGTGAAGGCAATGGCCGCTACCAGATCATCGCTGGCGAGCGGCGCTATCAAGCGGCGCTGCAGGCTGGGATCCAGCGGGTTCCGTGCATCGAGGTCGATGTTGACCATCGGGGCATGATTGAGATCTCTCTGATCGAAAATCTGCAACGCAAGGACCTGACCCCATTCGAAGAGTCCGCAGCGCTCCAACGGCTGTGCGATCAGTTCCGTTATACCCATGAGGAGATCGCGCGGAAGCTGGGGAAGTCGCGAACCGTCATCACCGAATCCCTGAGCCTTCAGAGGTTGCCGGAGGCGATCCAAGAACGATGTCGGCGCGCCGACATTACGAGCAAGTCAACCTTGATCCAGATCGCACGCCTCGAATCCGAGGCGGCGATGCAGCAACTGATCGACCACGTCGAGGGCGGTCTGACCCGGGACGAGGCTCGAAGATTCACTCGAGGGGGGCCGAGCGCTGCTCGCGAACGGAGCAAGCGCTACACCTACCGATTCCGGCCAGACGATAACGCGTTCCAGTTCCGTCTGACGTTCGCCAAGTCGGACGTGGATCGAACTGAATTGATCCGGGCGCTCAAGCAGGTTCTGGAAGGGCTTGTGGCAGAGAATGACGCGGGAGCTTCGGCAACTTCTGGGTGATGGCGCTTCAGCCAACCCGTCGGACCTTTGGGGCCGAGTTGACATAATGTATCTTATCGGACGCTGCGGATCCTGGGTCCCGCGGTCGAATCCCGAGCGTTTCCCCTTCCTATAGCCTAGAGTTCTCCGGTCGTGCGGCCCCTGAGCAGAATCACCCGGTACGTCCTGGCGGAGTTGATCCCCCCGACGTTTCTCGGCTTGGGGCTGTACACGTTCGTCTTGCTGACGAACCACCTATTCGTGGTGGCCGAGAAAGCCCTATCCAAGAACCTCGATTTCGAGTTGACGCTCCGGCTATTCGCGGCGGGTATCCCGCAACTCCTGGTGTTGACGATTCCCATGGCGGTCCTGCTCGGCTGCCTGGTCGGGATCGGGAGGCTCTCCGCCGACGAGGAGTGGACCGCCCTTCAGTCCGCCGGGTGCAGCCCAGGAGCGCTTCTGCGCCCGGCGGGTCTGCTCGGGCTGGCAGGCGCCGTCGGTTGTTTCTGTGTTTACTCGTTCGTGGTGCCCAGCGCGAGTTACGCTTTGAGAAGCCTCCAGGGCGAACTGATCTTCGCCAGCAACTTGGCGGCGGATCTGCGACCCCGAGCTTTTTACACCGACCTACCGGACGACGCCGTACTCTTCGTCGACGAGATCAGGCCTGGGGGCCAGAGGCGCCTGGAGCGGGTCCTGTTGATCCAGGAAGACCCTCAACACGGAACGACGACGCTCGCGTTGGCGGCGTCCGGAGATCTTTATCCGGCCCCCGGAGGCCAACCGGCGCTGATGCTCGACCTCTATGACGGGGTCGGCTACTCATTTCAAGGCAAGGACTCGCAAGACTACCGAATGCTCGTT
>JANNRU010000570.1:0-2652 GCA_031401755.1 Acidobacteriota bacterium
GTCGGGTTTCCGGAGCCGAACGGTGAGACGTACGTCGTCGCGACGCTCGAAGGGCAAACCACCATCAGCGCCACGACGAACGCGGCCGCCTACAACCTCCCCGTGGACTGGCGCGCGGAAGCGACGTCCATCGAGGTCGTGAGCAATGTCCTCCAGGTCGACTACGCGACACGAGAATGGGACCACGCCCGCCTGACGGGGACGCTCACCAATGGCGGAACGCTCACGCTGGACCCGGTGATCGCGGACGTACCGGAAGGCACGTTCACCATCGACGCCACCAACTCGTGGGGCGGCGACCAGGAAGCCGAGGCGTACTTCGGATTCACCGAGTTCGGCATGGAACACTACGCGGCTTTCAACCTGCCGATCGCGGAGAACACGACCACCGGCCAGTTCGCGATCTCGTATCCGCAGCTCGGTAACGAGTACCTCACCGTTGAGGTGAGTGCCTTCGATGCGACCGCGTATTCGTCGATCAATTACTCGAAGCCGACCGGCGCGGGAGTCGTGGCGGACATTCCGGAGCCGACGCGACGGCTCGCACCCGCGGACGGCGCAGTGGTCGGTGCGCGCACGCCGTTCCGGATCGTTCGGCCGGAAGGGCAGATCTCGGTGTTCCAGTTCTACACGGGCCCGGCCTTCGGCGGCGGCTACAACGCTTTTCTCACGGTCTACACGGACCAGACGACGATCGCGTTCCCCGATCTCTCCGCGATTGGACTGCCGATTCCGTCCGGCACGGCCTTCCAGTGGTACGTGTATTCCTACGGTCCGTGGAACAGCCTCGACGAGGCGCTCGGTCAGCCGACGGGCCCCGAGAATCCGCCGGGAGACGTCCGCTACAGCGGTGGCGCGCTTTCCGACGGGAGTTTCATCACGGAAACCCTCGGCGACGACTACGACGACGCCGTCGGCGTGTCGGCCATTCGGTACGAGCCGGTTCCCGAGAACTGATCAGCGCATTTGCCGCGGCGGCAGGCGAGCTGAACTGCGCTCGGTTGCCGCCGCTGGCGCTGATCAGCGCATTTGCCGCGGCGGCAGGCGAGCTGAACTGCGCTCGGTTGCCGCCGGTCCGCTGATCAGGAGTGGAGGGGACCGAGCGCGCGTTCGGCGATCGGGTACGCCCATGGGGCCGGTTCTCCGAAGCGGGTGACGAGTGGTCGCATCGCATCGCGGTCGACGGTGCAACGCCGGAAGCGTTACGGGCCGTCGTCGATCCGTGGCTGCAGCGGTACGCCGCCGGCACGCGCTCGGACCAACCCCGCTCACCCTGAGCTGAACTGCGCTCGGTTGCCCGCCGCTGGCGCTGATCAGCGCATTTGCCGCGGCGGCAGGCGAGCTGAACTGCGCTCGGTTGCCGCCGCTGGCGCTGATCAGCCCTGAGCGGCGGGTCTCACCGCCAGGATTGCGGCCGCGCCCACGCCCTCCAGGATTGCGAACGGGAGAATGCCCATGCCGGGAAGCTCGCCGTCGAGCGCCACGCTCACGAAGCGACCGACGACTTGCCCGAGAATCAGAAAACCGACCACATCACCGAGCCGGGGCTCGTGGATGTGCCGGGCCGCGAGCCCGCAGGCGACGGCGTGCGCCAGCCAGAGACCCACGTAGATCGCGCGGTATTCGCTGCGCGCGTCGACGTTGTCCAGCGTGTAGCCGAGTCCTTTCGCCATCTCGTGCGGCGCGAACAGATTCGCCACCGCGATGCCCAGGAAGACGAGGGCGGTGACCGAGAGCAGGATGCGACGTACGAGGGCGGCGCTCATGGAGGGAGAAGAGTAGCGCCAGAGTCACGCCCAGCGCAGCGCGGCGAGCAGAAGGGGAATGCAGGCGATCGTGGCTGCCCATGGCGGGAGGTCGGTCGCGCCGACCCAGGCGATGTGGACGTACGCGGCCGTGAGCAGACCGATGAAGAGCCGGTCGCCACGCGTGGTCGACAACGGGAGCAGGCCTCGCCGCGGAATCGAGGGCGAGCGCAGCTCCCACACGGTCATCGTCGCCAGGATGGCCGCGATCACCGCGAAAAAGAGCGCGGTCGGCAGCGTCCAGTACATCCAGCGCATCTAGACCCTCCCCAGGGCGAAGCCCTTCGCGATGTCGTTGCGCACGAAGTAGATGACCACGACGCCCGGCACGAGGGTGAGCACCCCGGCGGCGGCGAGTGTTCCCCAGTCCATTCCGGCCGCGCTCACCGTACGGGTCATCGTCGCGGCGATCGGCTTTGCGTGCACCGAGGTGAGGGTTCGCGCAAACAGAAGCTCGACCCAGGAGAACATGAAGCAGAAGAACGCGGTGACGCCGACGCCGCCTTTGATGAGGGGCAGGAACACGCGCAGAAAGAAGCGATGAAACGGCCAGCCGTCGATGGCTGCCGTTTCGTCGATCTCGCGCGGAATTCCCGACATGAAACCCTCGAGGATCCAGACGGCGAGCGGCACGTTGAAGAGCGTGTGGGCGAGCGCGACGGCCCAATGCGTGTCGAACAACCCGATGTTCTGGTACAGCTGCACGAACGGGAGCAGGAAAACGGCCGGCGGGCTCATACGGTTCGTGAGCAGCCAAAAGAAGAGGTGCTTGTCCCCGAGGAAGCGCCAGCGGCTGAACGCGTACGCCGCCGGGAGCGCCACGGAGACCGAGAGCAGCGTGTTTGCG